>NZ_RAWL01001090.1:0-449 GCF_003668885.1 Corallococcus sp. AB049A
GACGACACGAATGCACAAGCTGCAGCCGCACTTGCGGCGGTTCTCGATTTTAGACCTGTGACGACCCAAGACGCCCTCTCGCAAACCTTGGGTGAGATCGGGAAGCTGGTCGAAGGTCTCACCGGACTGGAGGACGTTCATTACACTGTTGAGACACCAGAAGGTCGCCGAGTTCGCTCAATCCGGTCACATCTACCAACTGTATCACCCCAGCGTTTGACGGATCACGAGCAGGCAGATCTTGAGGCCTATATCGCTCGATATCTGCCACCGGACGACCCTCGCGAGGAACACGCGCCACGAGGACCGCGACTGTGACGATCAGTAAGTTAGCAATCCTCAACGCTGTGAAAGCAGCCATTTCGCGTGCTAAGGCGAGCGGGTCTCCCTACGCGCAAGGAAAGGCTTACGAACTTCGGGTGCTGCTTAGGCTTCTGCGAATCATCGAT
>NZ_RAWL01001091.1:0-449 GCF_003668885.1 Corallococcus sp. AB049A
TGCTGGGCCAGTGCGCCCGCGAGGAGCGCGATCGTCGCCTTATGGCAGCAGACGCGTTGTTCTCCAAGGCCATGGACTCCGGTGATGCCCCCAAAGCCCAGCAGGTCGGCCAATACCGACAGGCGCTTCGCGAGGTGCCGGAGCAACCGCGCTTCCCCGCCAATTTCACTTGGCCGGACATCCCGGATGCGCTGTCGGATCCGGCGCCTTCCAACGACCAAAACACCAAGACCCAGACCACGGACACATGACGCAAGCCCCATAGGAAACCGACGCTGCGCTCCCTACCGTAGCAAGAGTCATCGGCGCGCATGTCACGCACATGCGCGCATGACGACCCATTCAACGCTCATCAACCGTGGAGCCATCATGACAAAAGTCATCGTCAATCTGGTAGGGGATAAAGAGAATCTGAAAACGCCGGCCGTCACAATCGACAAGGCGCGGTG
>NZ_RAWL01001092.1:0-449 GCF_003668885.1 Corallococcus sp. AB049A
CAACCCTACCCGTTCTTTCTCGCCTCACCACTGGAAGGCGATCCTGCCGAACGCCTCGGCTCCATCGAAGATTGGCTGCTGGAATGGAAGTGGGATGGCATCCGCCTGCAGCTGCTGCGCCGGCGCGGCGAGGTCGCATTGTGGTCACGCGGCGAAGAGCGGCTGGATGGTCGCTTCCCCGAAATCGAACAGGCGGCGATGGCGCTTCCCGATGGCTGCGTGCTGGACGGAGAGCTGCTGGCCTGGGACGAAGCCACGGACCTGCCGCGTGCATTCACCGCGCTGCAGACCCGCATCCAGCGCCGCAAGCCCGGTGCGGCTACCCTGCGCAACACGCCGGTGCGCGTGCTCGCCTATGACCTGCTGGAACACGATGGCGCGGACCTGCGTGAGTTGCCGTTGCGGGAACGGCGTGCACGGCTTGCCGACGTCGTCGGTGCCCTGGGTGA
>NZ_RAWL01001093.1:0-449 GCF_003668885.1 Corallococcus sp. AB049A
GGCAAGGATGGCAAGGCTGGCGGCAGCAGCGTCGACGCTGACATCCGCTACCAGCCGTAACCGCGCATGACGCACTTCCTGCCGCGCCGGTTGCCACGCCCGCGCCTGCACGGCAGGCGCGCGGCTGGACTGTCGTTGCTGGAAATGCTGCTGGTGATCGCATTGATCGCGGCGATCGGCCTGATCACCGCCGCCGGCCTGTCGCGCGGGTTCGCCGGCATGCAGCTGCGCAGCGCCGGCAAGGACATCGCCAGCCAGCTGCGCATGGTGCGCGCGCAAGCGATCGCCCGCGGCGAACCGCAGCGCTTCGTGATCGAACCGGCACGGCGCCGCTGGGAGGGGGCCAACCAGCGCCACGGTGAGCTGCCGGCACAGCTGCAGGTGCAGTTCGAAGGCGCCGCACAGCTGGCCACCGCGGCGGGGCAGGGCGTGATCGAGTTCCATCCCGA
>NZ_RAWL01001094.1:0-449 GCF_003668885.1 Corallococcus sp. AB049A
CAATTGCAATTAAAACATTTTTTTTCATAATAGCGATTGTGATTACCTTCAATTAAAGAAGCAATGCGCGGTAATACTACATTCTTTACAAGATTTGGAATCAAGAAACGATCGTCATCTTTCGGGTCATCTGATCCATAGGAGCACAGCTCTTCAAACCACTTCATTTGAGTAAAATATGGGGGAAGAGATTGTGGTTTAGTGACTTCCATTGAAAAGGGATCCCACTCAAGCAAATCTAGTTTCACAAAAGGCTCAAATATGTGTGGCAAGACCGACGAAACGAATGCTCGCCTTGAGAGGTTAGAAAATGAAAAAATCTATCAAATTTGCATACTTGTAAGCTTTGGGATAGTTTCGTTTCCAAATTTCTAGATGGGATTTGATAACTGACAGTGAGGAAAACTCGGAATCAACATCATCAAAGATTTGGCTAGCTTGCTTTAGAA
>NZ_RAWL01001095.1:0-449 GCF_003668885.1 Corallococcus sp. AB049A
CCCGCAACCCGCACGAGCTGATGCGCGCGATGGAAGTCAGCTTCATCCGCGATTGCGCCGAGATGGCCGCGCGCGCCTCGCTCTTCCGTACCGAGAGCCGCTGGGGCCTGTACCACCACCGCGTGGATTACCCCGAACGCGACGACGCCAACTGGTTCTGCCACACGCGCTTGTACAAGGACGCACACGGTGCCATGACCAGCCGCCAGCAGGCCATCGAGCCGTACGTCATCCCTGTCGATGTGCTCGGCACCGATTCCTACGCGCACATGCGCATTCCGAAGGCTGCATGACCATGCAACAGACGACCGTTCATTCCACCCACACGCCGCACGACATCACCTCGCGCAGCAGCGCGCCCGTCACCATCGACGAAGCCAAGTGCATTGCCGACAAGGGCTGCACCGTGTGCGTCGACGTCTGCCCGCTCGACCTGCTCGCCATCGACC
>NZ_RAWL01001096.1:0-449 GCF_003668885.1 Corallococcus sp. AB049A
TATAAGAGACAGGCTTCGATCAGCGCCGGCAACTCGTGCACTGCATAGTCATGCATGCGGAAGTGCTTCGCCCACGGTGCACGGGTGGCGTTGAGGTAGAACCCTGCGCCCTTGCCCAGGTCGTAGCCTTCGGCATCGGCCACGTCATCACCGCGCGGGCTGGTATCAGGCGCGACAATGATCACGCCGTGTTCGGCCGCATAGCGCTGCGCGCCCGCCTTGGTGATGAAATTCTGCTCGGTGCAGGTCAGTCCGCTCAGCCAGTACAGCACCGGCAGCGTCTGCGTTTCCGCCTGCGGCGGCAGGTACACGGCGAACTGCATGTCGCAGCCCAGCGTGGTCGAATGATGGCGGTAGACGTCCTGCCAGCCGCCGAAACAGGCGCGGTGTTCAATGCGTTCCATGGTGCTCTCCTGCGCGGCGCGTCAGCGCACGCGTGCTTCTGGTAG
>NZ_RAWL01001097.1:0-448 GCF_003668885.1 Corallococcus sp. AB049A
GGCCTACGGGAAGCCACAAATTCGGTAGGCCGGGTAAGCGTAGCGCCACCCGGCATTGATGCTTACGCCTGCTCTTTCGCGGCCGGTTTCGGCAAGAAGCCTTCCAGCACGATTAACGCCGCACCGATGCAAATGGCGCTATCGGCGAGGTTAAAGGTCGCGAAGTGCCAGTCGCCGACGTAGAAGTCGATCATATCGACCACAAAGCCGTGCCACAGGCGATCAAACAGGTTGCCCAGCGCGCCGCCAATGATCAGCGCGTAGGCGATGTTATTCAGCTTTTGCGTTGCCTTCGAGCGGTACATCAGCACCGCCAGGATCACGCAGATACCGAGAGCGATACCCGCAAAGAACCAGCGCTGCCAGCCACCGCTGTCGGCAAGGAAACTGAACGCCGCACCGTAGTTGCGCGCGTAGTGCAGGTTAAGCGACGGGAACAGCGGCACCG
>NZ_RAWL01001098.1:0-447 GCF_003668885.1 Corallococcus sp. AB049A
GCCCGGCACGTCTCGCGCTGATTTTGACGAATCGATTCGCGAAGGCGCATGTGAGAGCCTGTTGAATAGTGTTCGCGTCCAAAAAGGCGATACGTTTTATTTGCCAAGCGGTACGGTCCACGCATTGGGCGCGGGGATGGTCGCTGCGGAAGTCCAGACCCCCAGCGACACGACGTTCCGCGTGTACGACTTCAACCGCGTGGACCCAACGACGGGCAAGCCACGAAAGTTGCACGTCGAGCAGGCGCTTGAATGCATCGATTTCTCAAAAGACGCTACGAAGAACTATGTCGCCCCAGGAGATGGTGAAGCGGTGATCGTCTCAGCACCCCAATTCACGCTGCTTCGTCGTGATGCGCAGGCAGGCGAAAGGGTCACGGTCGCGACTGGCGAACTGCGCGTGCTGATCTTCCTCGACGGCACAGGCACCATTGGTCAGGGTAAGGG
>NZ_RAWL01001099.1:0-447 GCF_003668885.1 Corallococcus sp. AB049A
CACCTGGACTACAGGAAGATAGACCTTTCTCAAGAAGATGATCTTTCTCAACTTAACTTGAATGAATTTGCCTTAATTTTCATCTTTGCAGGAAAAACCGGAACGCGAGCTGGGTTCGACCAATATCAAGATTATGTGCAATCCAATGAAATTGCTTTATTAAACATCCTGTCCTTGTATCAAAAGCAAGCATGTGAAGGGCGACTTGTTTTCCCATCCTCAAGGTTAGTATACAAAGGGGTGAAAGGGGTGCGATTAAAAGAAGATGCTGAAAGAGAGGCTAAAACAATATATGCAGCTAATAAAATTACCTGTGAAAATTATTTGTTTGCTTTCGGAAACGCTTTTGATATCCCTTATACTATTTTTAGAATTTGCGTACCGTATGGTCAGTTGATTCCGGGAGATTACTCTTATGGAACCTTCGGTTTCATGCTCAATCAAGCC
>NZ_RAWL01000110.1:0-21873 GCF_003668885.1 Corallococcus sp. AB049A
AGGGCGATCCGCTTGGCCGACCCCAATCTCGTCAGCGCCGCGAACTCGAGCACCGGCTCCCTGACGAACTCACCAGGGCGATCCGCTTGGCCGACCCTCACGCGATCCATGCCCCCGGTCCTTGACATGGGCAGCGTGGTGAATCTCGAAGGGGAGATGACTGACGCGCTGGCCCCAGCGGTGGCCGGGGCCAGCGCGTATGTGCAGGCGGCCGACAAGGCCCACGCGGACGAGACGGGATGGGTGGAGGGGCGCAAGGAGGGCCGGGGCCATCGTGCCTGGCTGTGGGTGGCAGCCACGGCCCGGGTGGTGGTGTTCCACATCGCGCGAAACCGTAGCGGCAAGGTAGCCCAAGCCCTGCTGGGGAAGGACTTCCTGGGCATCCTCACCACGGACAGGTGGAGCGGGTATGACTGGTATGACAAGGGCTTGCGCCAACTTTGCTGGAGCCATCTCACACGCGACTTCCAAGGCTTCATCGACCGCGGAGGCGAGGGCGGTCGTCTGGGCACACGGTTGATGCGTGAGCGCAACCGCTTCTTCAAGTGGTGGCATCGGGTGCGCGACGGAACCCTGGCTCAATCGGATTTCGAGCAGCGGATGAAGAAGGTGCGGCGCACGGTGGGCAAGCTGCTGCGTCAAGCCGAGGTGCGCGCGGAGAAGAAGACGGCGGGCATGGCGCGAGAAATCCTCCAGTTGGAGGAGTGCCTTTGGACGTTTGTCGATGTGCCCGGCATCGAGCCGACGAACAACTTCGGCGAGCAGTGCATCCGCCACGCCGTCATGTACCGCAAGACGTCATTCGGAACGCAAGGCCCCGAGGGCAGCCGCTTCATTGAGCGCATCTTCACCGCGGTCTCCACGCTCAAGCGACAAGAGCGGGGTGTGCTGGACTTCCTGACGGACACGCTGCGCACGCACCGTCGGGGCCTACCGCCACCCTCGCTGCTGCCTCTCGCGGAGGCTCCTCAGTTCGCGAACGCAGCATGAGCCGGTGAACGGTTACCAGCGTGCGACATACGTGCGACACGTGAGGAGGACGCCGCCAACTACTCGTAAATACAGGGCGAAATAGTGCCGAAGGCGGGATTCGAACCCGCAACCTCCGCGTTCTGAGCGCGGCGCCTCTACCAATTGGGCTACCCCGGCGGGTGTGTCTGGGATTGTTTCTGAAGTCGGGATGACTGGATTCGAACCAGCGACCTTGCGCGCCCGAGGCGCACGCTCTCAACCAGGCTGAGCTACATCCCGAAGGTGTTGTTCCGACCGCCGAGGGAGGACCCGGACACGACAAGGGCCGGGTCCCCCCTCAGGGAACCCGGCCCCCGTCCACGCCATCCCGGGTGACCGGGGGGCGGGTGCGAGCGTCAGGTCCCGGGCGCACTGCCACGGAAGGATGCGATGGCCAGCTCCAGAAGCTCCGGAGTGGTCAGCTTCGTGGCGGGGCGCTGCGGGTCCAGCTCATTCAGGTTCTGCATGGGGCATCCCTCCTTTCTTGGGGAGGAATGACGGGGCGATGACTCCGTTCCTGACAGGCCGCGAACCCGGTGAGGGAAAAACGCGGGGACTTCCGTTCACGGGAGGCGGCCCATTTCCGCCGCCTTTTCCTGGAGCCTCCCCCGTGAAGTCGTCATCGAATCGCTTCGCCCTTGCCGTCACCGGTGTCGCCTGGCTGCTGGGCGCCGCCCCCGTCCACGCCGCAACGCCCGCGGCCTCCGGCCCGCGTGAAATCGCACGGGTCGACGGGGCTCGGGGCAACCACGTCCTCTGGCTCGAGAACGACGACGGCGCGGTGGACATCGCCGTCATGGCGACCTTCCCGCAGCGCCCGCTCGTGGCCCCGCTCTTCCTCAAGAAGCACACTCCGGCGGAGGTGTTCCTCGCGCTGGCTCCTGCCCGGCAGGAGCTGCCGGCGGCGCTCGCGCGCCAGTCCGTCTTCGCCATGGACTTCTCCGCGCGCGAGCAGTTGCAACGGGAGAACGCGGACGCGCTCGCGGCGCTGCCCACCGGATTCGATTCCGGCGGCCAGTCCCTGACCGCGGGGTGCTCGGCGTCCTTCCGGGCCTGGACCGCCTCCGTGTACGGCGATGCCACGTGCGGCGACTCGAGCCAGGAGGTCATCAGCACCGCCTACCCGAGCGATACGTACTGCACCAGCGGGTGTGACTTCCCGCTCGGGTCCCAGGACAGCTACACGTGTCAGCCCAAGCTCCGCTCCTGCGACATCGTCGAGGGCACGGCCACGGTGGTCCGGCTCCGCGCCAGCAACTGGTGGAATGGCCCCAGCTTCAACCACCCGGGGCACTCGGCCCACTTCGCTGTCTCCAATTGCAGTGGCAATGGGCCCGTCACCTTCAACCGCCAGCGCGGCGCGTCGGGCACCATTGCCGTCCAGGTGCCGGTCAACAGCATGCTCAACTACGTGATGGGGGCACCCATCGTTCCCGGGAACGCCGCCAACTTCGTCGCCTATGGCGCGTGGAAGAAGGGAAAGACGGCGAGCGGTGACACGTACGTGAGCAACAGCATGTCCGTGGACGCCAACGGCGGCACCGACGACCGGGTGATTGCCTGCGGTGACATCCAGACGGAGTACTCCCTGCAGGATGTGTCGTCGCCCACCTGCCACGGCTCCGACATCTCGCTGTGCAGTGGCGGCAACTGCACCAGCTCCTGCTTCTACTGTTCGGGCGGCAGCTGCCCCACCAACTGAGGGGGGCTGCTCTCAGCCCGCGATACGAGCGCAATGCCAGGCACCAACGCCGAGGCAATCAGGGGCTTGCGGAGTGGCTTCCATTCCACATTCCTGTCCGAGGCGCGGATGGCGGTCTTCCAATGAAACAGGCCCGGTTGCGATGACGGAGGTGATGGGATTCCTGAACAGGATTTCCTGGGGGGCTTCCGATGCATTGGATGAGGAATCAGGTGTGGGCCGTGCTGGGCGTGGCGCTGCTGGAAGTGCTCGGCTCCAGCGGGTCCCTGGATGGCGAAGCGCAGGAGGAATGGGGCGCCAAGCGGTCGGCGAAGAAGGTGATGCCGCTGGGCGACTCAATCACCCAGGGGGCGGCAGGGCACGCCAGCTACCGGTGCCAGCTCTGGTGGAAGCTGACATCGAGCGGCTACAGGGCGGACTTCGTGGGCACCCTGTCCACGGGCTACCTGGGGGCGAACACCTGCTCCTCCATCTGGTTCGACCGCGACCATGAGGGCCACTGGAGCTGGCGGGCGGATCAGGTGCTCGCGAACATCTCCAACTGGGCTGCGAGCACGCATCCCGACCTGGTGCTCATCCACCTGGGCACCAACGACACGTACCATGAGCAGACAGAGGACAGCACTGTGTCGGAGTTGGAGCAGATCATCGACCGGCTGCGCGTGGTGAACCCCCGGGTGAAGGTGTTCCTGGCCCAGCTCATCCCCACCTCGGGCGCCGCGCTGTCGCTGAAGCTCCAGTCCCTCAACCAGCGCATGCCCTCACTGGCCGCGGCCAAGAGCACGGAGGAGTCGCCTGTCTACGTGGTGGACCAGTGGACCGGCTTCAACCCCGCAACGGACACGTATGACGGGATCCATCCGAATCTCCTCGGTGAGGAGAAGATGGCGGAGCGCTGGTACCAGGCCATCCGCGAGCACCTCTGACGTCCCCTGCCATCCAGGGTGACCGGGGGGCGGGTGCGAGCATCCCTCCTTTCTGGGGAGGCGTGACAGGGTGATAATTCCGTCCCGGACACGCACCTCGCGGAGACACCCATGACGGAGCTCGAGACCTCGGCTGCCTTCGAGCAGCACCTGCGCGAAGGCCGGAGCCTTGCCAACGTCATCCTCCAGGGCCTGGACCTGCGCGCGTGCAGCGACGCGCTCCTGAAGGCGGACCTCACCGGCACCGTCTTCCTGGGCTGCGTCCTGGAGCCCGCGACCCTGCAGCAGGTCCTCGCGCGGGGCGCCATGGTGTTCCCGCCGTTCTCCGGGCTGCCCTACTGCCCGTACCGGGGCACCCTCTACACACCCGAGGAGCTGTACGCGGGCTTCGACCCGACCCAGCCGGACACCTACGCGGACACGCTGGACGCGCGCATCTACGCGCACTGGAACTCGCGCGGTGGGGCGCATCCTCCGTCCATCCTGGAGACCCTGGCGCAGCGGCTTCACGACCACGCCATCAGCGACGCGTTGGAGGATGCGCTGCTGGACCAGGGCCGGCCCCGCCGGGTGGTGGCCATCATGGGCGGGCACTCCATGCTGCGCGGCCAGGAGGACTACCGCTCCGTGGCGGAGCTGGCCCGCGCGCTGGCGCGTCTGGGCTTCTTCCTGGTGAGCGGCGGCGGCCCGGGCGCCATGGAGGCCACGCACCTGGGCGCGTGGTTCGCCGGCCGGGCGGATGAGGACCTGGACGCGGCGCTCGCGGTGCTGGCGCGGGCGCCGTCCTACAAGGACCGGGACTGGCTCGCGCGCGCCTTCGAGGTGCGCGCCACCTGGCCCCTGCGCGACGCGGCGGCCATGGGCGACAGCCTGGGCATCCCCACCTGGCTCTACGGCCACGAGCCGCCCAACCCCTTCGCCACGCGCATCGCGAAGTACTTCGCCAACAGCGTGCGCGAGGAGGGCCTGCTCACCATCGCGCGGGGCGGCGTCGTCTACTCCCCCGGCAGCGCGGGCACCGTGCAGGAGATCTTCCAGGACGCCTGCCAGAACCACTACAACACCGTGGGCGTCATCAGCCCCATGCTCTTCCTGGGGCGCGAGTTCTGGACGAAGACGCGCCCCGTGTACCCGCTGCTGGAGCACCTGGCCCTGGGGCACGAGTACGCACGTCACCTGCTGCTCACGGACTCGAAGGAGGACATCGTCCAGGCGCTGGTGCGCTTCGACGCCGAGCGGCAGGCCCTGGCGCGGGCGGGCTGACCGCGACGGCTCAGCCCTGAGGGGTGACGGAGTTCAGGTTCACGAAGGCATCCCGCTTCACCCCGTGCTTGAGGAAGTCCTGCACCGCCCGCGCGAGCGTCGCGGCCAGCAGGCCCAGCAGGGGCAGGTGCTCGCCGCCCTCGCAGGTGGCCTGTCCGTGGGTGTCCTCGGCGTCGGGGGTGAAGCGCTCATCCCAGCGCACCAGCCCGAACATGCCGTCCGCGGACACCGCGCCGTGCACCAGCGGCGTGCCCGTCTTCCGGGCGTGGTCGCTGAGCAGCTGGCGGCTGTCCTGGTTGTCGAAGGCGTCCACCAGCAGGTCCGCGCCCCTGCACAGCGCCTCCACGTTGTCGCGCGTGAGGCGCACGCCGAAGGCCTCCGCCTTCACGCCGTGCAGGTTGTGCAGCTGGAGCTTCAGCGCCTCCGCCTTGTTCTTGCCGACGGACGGCTTCACGTAGGCCTGCGACAGCAGGTTCTTCGACTCCACCCGGTCGAAGTCCACGAACACCAGCGTCGCGTCCAAATTGCGGCACAACAGCGCCGCCGTGGACCCGATGGCCCCCACGCCACAGAAGACGATGCGCATGGTGGCCGCCCTCAGCACGCCCCGAAGGGCACCTTCGGACGCAGGTAGATGCGCTCCTCGCCGTGCGCGCCGCGGAAGCGGTCCACGACGTAGTGCTGGAAGGCATCCTCGTTCAGATGGAAGCGGTGCAGGCCCGGGATGCCGCCCGAGCGCACCAGCTCCACCGCGATGCGGCGCACGTCCCCGTCGCTGATGTGCCGCTCCAGCTCCACCGGCACGTCCGCCGAGTGTCCGTCGAAGGTGATGTTGAGCGTCGCCATGGGTCGCGTGCCTCCAGCAAAGGGAATCCCGGCCCGGGACGGCGCCCCCTCCCGCTTCCTGACAACCCGCCCCGGTCAGGACGGCCGCAGCGTGCCCGCGGCCTCCGGGCCGGTGTGGTCCGTGCTCTTCGTGACGGACTCCCAGCGGTCCAGTTCGCCGTTCAGGACGCCCATCCGCTCGCGCGTGCGGCGCAGCGCGTCCGAGCCCAGCACCAGGTGCAGCGGCGGTGCCTCCGAGACCACCGCAGCCACGATGGCCTTCGCGCCCAGGGCCGGGTCGCCCAGCTGCTTGCCTGAGATTTTGCCCAGGTACTCCACCACCGCGCCGGCGGTCTTCGCGTAGTCCTCGATGCGGCCCTGCGTCTCCCGCCGCGAGTGCTGGGACAGGAAGTCCGTGCGGAACGCGCCCGGTTCCACCAGCGTCACCTTCAGGCCCAGCGGCGCCACCTCCTGCGCCAGGCTCAGCGACAGGCCCTCCAGCGCGCACTTCGCCGCCGCGTACAGCCCCGAGCCCGCCATGGGCGCCAGCCCCGCGATGGACGTGATGTTCACGATGTGCCCCCGGCGCTGGGCCCGCATGAACGGCAGCACGGCCTGCACCACGTGCAGCGGCCCGAAGAAGTTCACGTCGAAGACGTGGCGGAACTGCTCCGGCGTCGTCTCCTCGATGGCGCCCAAGAGGCCGTAGCCCGCGTTGTTCACCACCACGTCCAGGCGCCCGTGCAGCGCGTGCCCCTGCTTCACCACCTGGGGAATCCGGGCGGTGTCGGTCAGCTCCAGCGGCAGCACGTGCAGCGCGCCGGCGGGGGCCTCCAGGTCCGACTTCCCGTCACGCGTCGTCCCGATGACGCGCTCGCCCCGGGCAAGGACGGCCTTCGCCAGCTCCCTGCCCAGCCCCCGCGAGATGCCCGTGATGAACCACACCTTCGAGTCGTTCGTTGCCATGGCGCCGTGTCCTCTCTTGCAGCCGTGTGTCCGTGGATGGCTTCAAGATAGCGGCGGGGATTCTGTTGAGAATGCGCGGCAGTCCTCATGGCTTGTGAAGAAAGCCGTACAGAATCAGGAGGACCACGCCTGGCGCAGGAACTGGACGAAGGCGCGCACCGGCGGCGCCGTGTGCTTCTGCTTCGGGTAGTAGAGGAAGAAGCCGGGGAAGGGCGCGCACCAGTCCTCCATCAGCGCCACCAGCTTCCCGGACTGCACGAAGGGGCGCACGCGCTCCTCCGCCCAGAACGCGATGCCCACGTCTTGAAGCGCGGCGGACAGCGCGAGCGCGCGGTCGGTGACGACGAGCGGCCCCTTCACCGCGATGGAGAACCAGTCGCCGCCGCCCTTCTTGAACTCCCACGCGTAGATGCCGCTGGAGCCCGGCTGGCGCCAGTTGATGCACCGGTGCTTGAGCAGGTCGCGAGGATGTCTGGGCGTGCCGTGCTTCGCGAGGTAGCGAGGCGAGGCGACCGGAACCTGGCGCAGGTGGCCGCCCAGCTTCATCGCCACCATGTCGTGGTCCAGCCACTCCCCCAGCCGGATGCCCACGTCGAAGCCTCCGGCCACCAGGTCCGTGAGGGCGTCATCCACCGTGACGTCCAGCACGATGTCCGGATGGGCCGCGTGGAACTTCCCGAACAGCGGCTCCAGGAAGGAGATGGCGCCGAAGCGGGCTGCTTGGATCTTCACCGTGCCGGCGGGCGTGTCGCGGAGGTCCTTCACGTCCGCCACCGCCGCCTCCAGTTCCTCCATGGCCGGCTTCAGCCGTGAGAGGAGCCGGGCCCCGGCCTCCGTCACCGCGACGCTCCGGGTGGTGCGGTTGAGCAGGCGGACTCCCAGGCGCTCCTCCAGTGCCCGCAGCGTCTGGCTGAGCGCGGAAGGGGAGACGCGCAGGTGCGCCGCGGCGCGCGTGAAGTTGCCGTGCTCCACGATGGCCGCGAAGGCCTTCAGGTCCGCGAAGTCATTCCCACGCATTCTGTATGCACTCCTTCACAATCCGCCCAGTCTATGTCCGTCGCCTTCCGCCCGGAGGATGCACAGTGTTGGGTTCACGGGAGGAGACGCATGGAGTCACCGCGAGCACCGCACCACTGGAACGTCACGCCCACGGAGGCCGTGGCGCTGCAGAAGCGCCTGCGCGAACAGCTCATCCTCGAACCGCCACCGGGCCTGCGCGTCACGCGGCTGGCGGGCGCGGACATCTCCACGGAGAAGGGCAACGACACGGGCTATGGCGGCATGGTGGTGCTGGACGCGGCGACGCTCCAGCCGGTGTCCCGCGCGGTGGCCACGGCGCGGCTGACGTTCCCCTATGTCCCCGGCCTGCTGTCCTTCCGCGAGCTGCCGGTGCTGGCCGCCGTCTGGGAACGGCTCACGGTCCGCCCGGACGTGCTCATCTTCGACGGCCAGGGCACCGCGCACCCGCGACGGGTGGGCATCGCCTGTCATGGCGGGCTGCTCTTCGACATCCCGTCCATCGGCTGCGCCAAGTCGCTGCTGGTGGGCACGCCCGGGAAGCTCGCGGAGCGGCGGGGCGCCACGTCTCCCATCACCCACAAGGGGGAGGTGGTGGGCATGGCGGTCCGCACCCGCGCGGGCGTCAGCCCCGTGTACGTGTCCCCCGGCCACCGCATGGACCTGGACACCGCCGTGGAGTGGGTGTTGAAGGCCAGTCCCCGCTACCGCGAGCCGGAGACGACGCGCCACGCGCACCGGCTGGTGAACGCCTTCCGCCGCGCGGGTGGCGAGACCGCGGAGCTGGAGGAGGGGAGTCCCGGATGAAGCCCGTGGGGTTGATGCTGATGGTGGCGGGCCTGGGGCTCGCCGTCGTGGGACTGCTGGTGTGGGCCGGGGCCTTCTCCTGGTTCGGCCGGCTGCCCGGGGACATCCGCGTGGAGAGCGGGAACACCCGCGTCTACGCGCCGCTGGCGTCCATGTTCCTCATCTCCGTGCTGCTGAGCCTGGGCGCCTGGGGGGTGCGCCGCTTCTTCTAGGACTTTGGGCGTGAAGCCCCCTGCCCACGGCTTGAGAAGGCGAGAACCCTGCCGGGCCGCCCTGGCGGCGTCGCGCCGGAAAAACCTGTCCGACAGTCGGACAGGTTTTTTCGCCGCGCCGGGCGGGGGCGGGCGGATTTCCACTCAAGGATGCGCGCCTTGCGCGTCTGTCCGGCAGGAACGACCCGCCTGGTAGGACGCTTGCTGTTCTGGTGGACAGGGGAGGCCCTGCCACCAGGGACAGGCGGGGGGCATGGGGACGGCCGGGGAGTGGATCCGCGCTGTTGGACCGCGCAGCATGCGGCCCCCGCTCCGGATGTCACCGGTGGGGAATAAAAGCAGCATCTGGATAACGGCGGCGGTCAGGCCGCCCCGAGGTGAGCATGCGCAGGCTGTCATCCCCGTTGAGCGAGCTGGCATCCCATTACCCCGTGGTCGTCGTGGGGTCGGGCTATGGCGGGGGCATCACCGCCAGCCGGCTGTCTCGCGCGGGTCAGCAGGTGTGCGTGCTGGAGCGCGGGCGGGAGATGCACCCCGGGGAGATGCCGCGCACGCCCACACAGGCGCTGGCCGAGTTCCAGCTCCACCTGGCCCCGGGACAGGGAGACCTGGACGTGGGCAGCCCCACGGGCCTCATCGAGGTGCACCGCAACGGCGACGTGTCCGTCATCGACGGCTGCGGCCTGGGCGGCACGTCGCTCATCAACGCGGGCGTCACCATGCGGCCCGACCCTCGTGTGTTCGAGGACCCCCGCTGGCCCGCGGCCCTGCGCGCCGATGTCCACGGCCTGTTGGAGGACGGCTTCACGCAGGCGGAGCTGATGCTGCGGCCCCTGCCGTACCCGGAGGACCATCCGCCGCTGCAGAAGCTCAAGACGTTCGGCATCTCCGCGGAGAAGCTGGGCGGACGGCTGACGCGGCCTCCGGTGGCCGTGACGTTCGAGGCGGGCGTCAACGCCGCGGGCGTGCGGCAGCCGGGGTGTTCGCTGTGCGGTGACTGCGCCACGGGCTGCAACACCGGCGCGAAGAACACCGTGCTGATGAACTACCTGCCGGACGCGCACGCGCACGGCGCCCGCATCTTCACCGAGGTGTCCGTGCGCGCGGTGGTGAAGGACGGCGCGAAGTGGCGCGTCTACTACCGCCCCCACAACACCGGCCGCGAGCGCTTCGACGCGCCCGACGCCTGGCTCACCGCGGACCACGTCGTCCTGGCGGCCGGGACCATGGGCACGGCGGAAATCCTGCTGCGCTCGCGCGAGCAGGGCCTGTCCGTGTCCCCGAAACTGGGCCACCACTTCAGCAGCAACGGCGACGTGCTGGCCTTCGGCTACAACCTGGACATGCGCGTCCACGGCGTGGGCCACGGCGAGCAGGACCATGAGAAGCGCGACCCGGTGGGCCCCTGCATCGCGGGCGTCATCGACCAGCGCGACACCGCGCGGCTGGACGAGGGGATGATCATCGAGGAGGGCACCATCCCCGGCGCGCTCGCGTCGCTGATGCCCGCGGCGCTCGCGGGAGCCGCGGCGCTGGTGGGCGAGGACACCGACGAGGGCATCCTGGACTGGGTCCAGGAGCGCATCCGCCAGGCGGACAGCTTCGTGCGAGGCCCGGACCACGGCGCGGTGGAGCACACGCAGACGCTGATGGTGATGTCGCACGACGAGGGCAAGGGCGAGCTGCGGCTGGAGCACGACCGCGTGCGCCTGCACTGGCCGGACGCCGGACGCGACCCGCAGCTCACCCGCATTGAAGAGCGCCTGCGCCGGGCCACCGCCGCGCTGGGCGGCACCTTCGTGCGCTACCCGCTCTGGTCCGAGGCCTTTGGCAAGGAGCTGCTGTGCACGCACCCGCTGGGCGGCTGTGTCATGGCCGAGCGGGCGGAGGACGGCGTGGTGGACCACGAAGGGCGCGTCTTCTCCGGCGCCTCCGGCCACGCGGTGCATGAGGGGCTGTACGTGTCCGACGGCTCCGTGGTGCCGCGCTCGCTGGGCATCAACCCGCTGCTCACCATCTCCGCCGTCGCCGAGCGCGCCTGCGCCCTGATGGCGAAGCGCCACGGGTGGACCATCGACTACGCGCCGCTGCCGGAGGCCACGGCGCCCCAGGCCCCCGGGCCCGTGGGCGTGCGCTTCACGGAGACGATGCACGGCTTCGTGTCCGGTGACGTGAAGGCCCCGCACCTGGAGGCCGGCGACCCGGAGCGCGACGACGCCACGCCCCTGCGCTTCGTGCTCACCGTGACGGCGGAGGACCTGGACGCGACGCTGCGTGACGAGCGCCACCCGCTGAAGCTGATGGGCACGGTGACGGCGCCGGTGCTGTCGTCCCGCCCGCTGGTGGTGACGCGCGGCGAGCTGCGTCTGATGACCCGCGAGCACGCCCGGCCGGGCGGCCAGCGGATGGAGTACCTGCTGCACCTGCTCAGCGAGTCCGGCGAGGCCTACTACCTGGAGGGCTACAAGGACCTCTACGACGACCCGGGCCTGGACCTGTGGAAGGACACCACGACGCTGTTCGTGTCCCTGCACCGGGGGAATGGCCCGGAGGCGCCGTGCATCGGGAAGGGCTTCCTGCGGCTGACGGCGGAGGAGTTCACCCGCCAGCTCACGACCCTGCGCGTGCTCAACGCCCGGGACGGCATGCAGCGGGCGGAGGCCCTGGCCCGCTTCGGCGGCTTCTTCTTCGGCGCCCTCTGGGACACCTACGTCCGGCGCGTGGCCGCCTAGCAGTCAGGCAGCCGGCGGACAGTGCGGAGGTCCGCGATGACGTGCCCTCCGGGGCGGGCATGGGCACCCTGTTACCCACCGGGACCGACAGGGAGGACCCCCATGGCTGAAGACCGTGATCCGCAGCGCCGCTCGGGCGCACCCCAGGAAGAGGAGCATGCGGAGGAGCGGCGCGAGCTGTCCGTCGAGGAGCGGCGTGCGCGGCGCAGTGCGATGCGGGCCAGTCAGACGTATGCCCGCTTCATCGACCACCTCTGTGACCGCGGGGGCATGTCCCCGGCTGTCGCCCAGCAGGCCGCCGTCTCCGTGCTCTGCGGTCTGGAGCAGCGCATCCAGGCGGATGAGTCGCAGGACCTGGAGGCGCAACTGCCGCGCAGGCTCACGGAGCTCTTGCACCGCTGCGAGCGCCACGACGCCGAACCCCGCCCATCGAAGTTCGGCCGCGATGAGCTCCTGAAGCTGGTGGGCGAGGACCTGGCCCTGACGCCGGACGCGGTGGAGCCGGTGGTGCGCGCGGTGATGGACGCCGTCCGCCATCAAATCAGCGAAGGCGAAGCGGAGGACGTGAGCGCCCAGCTGCCAGCGGACATCCGCCACCTTTGGCTGCCGACGATGTGAGGCCGGCTGTTAAGGTCTCCGGCACACGCTTGCCGGAGACCGCGCATGGCCCTCGATGATGACTTCAGCGCCGCACAGAGCCGGGTGAAGACGCTGTCCAAGGCTCCCTCCAACGACACGCTGCTGGAGCTTTACTCGCTCTACAAGCAGGGCACGGAAGGGGACGTGCAGGGCAAGCGCCCCGGCATGCTCGATATCAAGGGCCGCGCGAAGTACGACGCGTGGGCCGGCCGCAAGGGGCTGGCGAAGGACGCCGCGAAGCAGCAGTACGTGGCGCTCGTGGACCGGCTCCTGCGCGGGTAGACACGGCCCCTCATGTCCCCCTGGCTCCGGATGATGCTGTTCCTCGTGCCGGTCACCGCGCTGCTCGCGCTGGCGCACGTCTACCTGTACCGCCGCCTGGTGCGAGACGTGACGGCGAGCCGGGGCCTGCGCCGCGCGGGGATGGGGCTCTTCGCCGGGGGGCTGGTGGGCTCGCTGGGCGCGCGGATGGTGGGAGGAATGTTCTCCTCCGAGGTTGCTCGGGGGACGGGCATCGCGCTGCTGGTGTGGATGGGGCTGGTGCTCTACCTGCTCATGTTCACCCTGGGGATGGACGTGGTGCGGGGCGTGCTCGCCCGGGTGCGCAAGGCTCCGGAGCCTTCGGAGCCACCGTCACCGGAGCGCCGGGCCTTCCTCGCCCGGGGCGTCGCGGCGGGGGCCACCGTGGCGGGCGCGGCGGTGAGCAGCTTCGGCACCTGGCGTGCGTTCCATCCGCCGGACGTGCGCGACATCCCGGTGCGGCTGCCCGGGCTGCCCAAGGCGCTGGAGGGCTTCACGTTGGTGCAGCTCACCGACATCCACATCGGCGGTGTGTTGCAGCGCCGGTTCGTGGATGAGCTGGTGGCTCGCGCGAACGCGCTCAAGCCGGACCTCATCGCGGTGACGGGCGACCTGGTGGACGGCACGGTGCCGGAATTGGGGCGCTACGTGGCCGGCTTCGGCGCGCTGAAGGCGCGGCACGGCGCGTACTTCGTCACCGGCAACCACGACTACTACTCCGGCGTGGAGGCGTGGACGGAGTTCGTGCGGGGGCTGGGCCTCACCGTGCTGCGCAACCGCGCGGTGACCATTGGAGACGCGGGCGCGTCGTTCGACCTGTTGGGCGTGGACGACTGGAGCGCGAGCCGGTTCGGCGAGGCCGGGTATGACCTGGACGCGGCGATGAAGGGCTTGCGGCCGGACCGCGCGTCGGTGCTGCTGGCGCACCAGCCCTCCAACTTCGAGGTGGTCGCCCAGCGCGGCGTGGGGCTCCAGATTTCAGGGCACACGCACGGCGGACAGATGTTCCCGGGCAACGTGCTGGGCCAGCTCATCTGGGGCGAGCAGAACGCGGGGTTGAGCAAGCTGGGGGATTCGCACCTCTACGTCAGCCGCGGGTGCGGCTTCGTGGGGCCTCCCATGCGCGTCGCCGCGCCGCCGGAGATTGCCCGCATCATCCTGCTGCCGGGCTGAAGCCCGCGGCTCACGGTTTGCGGTGGGCCCGCTCCAGGAGCAGGCCGTCCTCCTGGAGGATGGTCGGTCCGGGCCGGGGCCGTCCGTACAGGAGCCCCGAGGCGATGCGCAGCGGCGCGGCCCACGCGGGCTCGTCACTCACCAGCACGTCCTCGCCGCCGATGCGGACCACCATGCCGTCGGGGGCCACCACGGAGAAGCGCAGCGGCCGGCCCAGCGCCGCCTGGAGCGCGGCCATGGTGGTCTCATCCTCCTGGGAGAAGGCCAGCGGGCCCTCCGGGTGGCTGTGCGTGATTTCGACCAGCAGATCCCTCAGGCTCCAGATGGCCTCCCACCGGGCGCGGGAGTCCGGCAGGGCCAGCGGGTCATCGAAGGAATCCCCCCACAAGATCCGGTCTCCCGGACCGATGAGCAGGCACACCTCGCGCGTCGTCGACATGAAGTTCGTCCTCCCGAATGGCCCGTACCGACGTGGCGGACGGGCCCGGCCGGACACGCGGGTTTCAGGCGTGCCGGGTGATGACCAGCGCGTCCGTGTCGATGGCCTCCCGGAGCACGGAGGGCAGGCTCTCCAGCGTGACCCGGGTGTCCGCGCCGGCGAGGCACACGCCCGCGTCGCGCACGCGCAGCGTCGCGGCCTCCACCACCGTGACGAAGCGCTCGCCCATGAACGTGTAGACGACCTCCAGCAGGCCGTCCCCCAACCGCCGGTGGCCCAGCAGCCGCGCGCCGGCCTTGTCCAGCGCGCGCTCCACCCGCGCGCCGGCCTCGGACTGCGCGCGCCAGTGCTCCTGTCGCGTGTGGCTCCGGCCGGTCCGTGACGCCTCCCCGCGCACATGCCCTGGCAGCGACCAGGCGACTTCGCGTCCGTCCACGTCCCGCCAGACCTCGGGCATTCCGTGCTCACGGCCGGTCGACGCAGGGGCCTCCGCTTCACGCCGGGCCTCCCGCTCCGCCTGCATCTGGAGGAAACGCGCACGCTCCTGCGCCAGCGCGCGCAGGCAACGCTCCGCCTCCTCGTGTCCCTCGCGCGCCACGTCGAGCACCCGCGCACGGGCCTCCACGGGCGCGAACGGGATGCGCGTGGCTCGCGACGCGGCCTCCAGCACGGAGAAGCCGAACGCCGCGCGCAGCGACGCACTCACGCCACGCGCGTCGCCCAGCCCCCGGTCCTCCTCCAGCGCCCGGCGGGCCGTCTCCTCCGCCTCGCCCTCGAACTCCACGCCGTCGAAGAGCAGCGTGCCGTCATGCCAGCGGCGCGCCGTCACCGGCGACAGTCGCGGCGGCTCCTCCTCCGGCATCAACGCCAGCGGCTCCGCCACCGCGCCCTCGCGCACCAGCCGCGTCCCCCAGACATGACCCCGCACGCGCGGCAGCGCCTCCATGCCTTCCGGAGACGCCAGCTCTCGCGCGGTGGCCTCGCGGCCCTTCACCTCGAAACGCCACCAGCCCGGAGCGACGGGCCAGGTGACGCGCAGGCGGCGTGCAGGTGCGTCCACGGTCCCGCCGCCGAAATACGGCAGCACCGCCGACTCCACCTTCCCGAGCAGCTTCCGGTAGTCCACGCCCCTGCCTCCTGTCTCACGCCACCTTCAGCAGCGGCGTGCCCATCACCCGGTCCACCCAGCCGGACTGACTGGCCCCCGCCTCGCGCGGAGCGTCCATCAGCGCCTGGAGCACGCGCGGCACCTGGTACGGATCCGCGAACTGCCCCACGCTCACCTCACTGAAGGGCACGCCCAGCTGCTTCGCGCCCGAGCGCACCGTGCTGCCGCGCGCCCCCGCCACGCTCACCAGCAGCGCCATGGCCGCCACGCTGTAGCCACACGCGTGGAAGGCCTTGGCGAACTGGTCGCCCGCCTCGCCCGCCTCGTCACCCACCACCATCACCACCAGCTTCGCCTCCGCCGGAATGCGAACCCCGGAGCGGTGCAGCGCGTACACTCCGGCCGCGTGCACCGTGCCGCCGGAGGCCTTCAGTCCGGACAGCATGTGCTGCACCGCCGTGCGGTTCGCCGCCTTGGGCTGCAGCACCGTGCCCATGGTGTCGAACGCCGCCACGTGCAGCTTGTTCAGCGGGAAGCCCGCTAGGATGCGCGACAGCGCCTCCTTGGACTGCTCGATGGCGCCCTCCATGGACCCCGACTTGTCGATGAGGAACATCACCCGCACGTCCGTCTCCGCCGTCGCCTCCGCCACCGCCTTCTTCACGGCGTTGTCGCTCGCCTCCTCCAGCTTGCGGCGCACGTCCTCACCGCGGACGTTCTTCGCGATGTTCAGCGCGCGCTGATCCGTGGCGCTCGCCACCGCCCGCTCCCAGCGCGCCTTCACGGAAGGCTCCTGCAAGAGGCCCAGCTCCTCCAGCGTCGGCGTCATCAGCCGCAGGTCGCGGTCCGACAACGACGGCAGGAGCGTGGCCAGGATGGCGGGCGTCAGGCCCACGTCCTTCGGCAGCCGGCCCACGACCTCCTTGTAGGAGAGCCGCTCCAGTTCAATCCACTCGCAGATCTCCGCCTCGCAGAGGCCGTCGAAGCGCTCGCGCTTCACCAGCGTGAGCCCGTGCAGCCCCACCTGCCGGTGGCCGCCGTCCGCCTGCTTCTGCTTCCAGCCGAGCACCTCGAAGAAGCCCTGCGACTGGGGCTTGTAGCCCGCCTTGCGCGCCAGCTTCTTCAGCGTCTCCTTGTAGCCCGCCTTCACCAGGCCCTGGAGCATGGGCAGGTTCGCCTCGCGCGCGGCCAGCCACTTCTGAGCCACGCGCTTCCAGCGGCCCAGGGGCGGCTTGCGCGACGCCGGGTCTCCGAAGCCCGCGGCGCGGTTGAGGCGCGCGATCTCCGGCGTCTCCAGCAGCTCCGCCACGCGCAGCACGGCCTTGGGCGTGAGCATCCGCGTGGAGCGGCGCACGTAGTGCAGCACCATGGCCTCGCCAATGGAGCGGTAGTCGTCGTCGTGGAAGGCGATGGTGCCCTGGCCGTCGCGCACGGGCTGGCCCGCGTGCTCCTGCACCAGCATCAGCGCGCAGGTGGCCACCTTCAGGTCGCGCCAGTCCGTCTGCGTCAGCGCGTACGACGCGAAGTGCGCCATCAGCGTGGGGTTGAGGCGGTAGAGCTCCAGCAGCTGGCCGTACAGCTTCACCGCGGCGGGCACGAACAGGCCCGGCGCCACCTTGCGGCCGTGCGCGCGCGCCTTCGCGTCCGCGTTGGCGGCGGCCACCCAGGTGCCGTTCACGTCCAGGCCGGGGCGGTGGTGCCACAGGTGGGCGGAGCCGCCGAGCACCACGTCGAGCAGCCGCTCGGCGGGTCCCCGCTGCGTCTCCGGAAGGGTCGTCTGGGTGCGAGCGGTCATGGCGGTCGTCCCCCTTTCGGGACGGAGGCATGCCCGGAGGGGCTGCCTGGGGTTGGGAGGGAAAAAGTGAGCGCCCGAGTGAGGAAGCCGGAAGGCTGAATTACGAATTCAGTGCCGGACCGCCGGCGGGCCATCCGCCTTGCGAGCGGAGGGGTGGAGTCGAACCACGGCGTGTAGGGCCTCTTCGGCCGGGCGCTCGAAAGCGATGCGCCCCTGGACGCCTCCCTGCCCGGAATCCTGACGGCGCCATTTCCGGGCCTTTTTCCGGGGGCTTACGGTCCGGTTCGGCCCTTCATGGAGGCGACCCGGCGCGTCATGAGCGGGCCCGCGAAAAAAGCGTGTCAGGAAACGCGAGGGGCTGGAGTCGGGCGTTCTGGTAACCAGTCGGAGGCTGTTCGCGGATGCAACGTGTTAATTTGCCGCGCCACATCCCCGTAACCCAACCTCTCGGGATGAGGACGTCCCGGGACAGCCTCCAGGGTCTTCCGGTGTACGAGCAGCTCACGGATGAGGAATTGTTCGCGGAGGTGACACGGCGCCGAGCCACGGGCGAGGCCGTCGGGACTCCGCTGGGGGCCTTGTGCGCGCGGTGGGCGCGCCCGGCCCGTTACGTCATCAGCAGGATCCAGGGCAGCTACGGACGCGGCTCGCCGGCGGACGCCGACGAGCTCTTCCAGGACGCGGTGGGGAAGTTCCTCGACCGGGGCCTGGATCAGTTCCGGGGCGTGTCCGAGCAGATGCCGGGCAGGAGCGCGTCTCCCAAGACGTTCTTCCTGCGCATCGTCAAGCACGTCGCCATCGACTTCTACCGGCGGCACCGGGAGGAGCTGGCGCCCGCGCCGGTGTCTCCCGACGACGTGATGGAAGAGACCCCGTCCGAGGTGGCCCGGGCGGTGGAGGGCGCACGGCGTCGCGAGGAGCGCGCCGAGGCGCAGGAACTGTACTGGGCCGCCTACGCCAGGCTCCAGCAGGAGCACCCAAAGGAGGCTTCCGCATGGGAGCTCTATCACCACGAGGACGTGGAGGATCACGAGGAATGCGCACGCCGTCTGAACATCAGCGTGGTGAACTCGTACAAGCGCGTCAGCCGCGCCCAGGCATACCTGCGTCTGTACCTGCTGGAGTTGCAGCGGGACGGACTGCCGGAGGAGCCGTCGTGAATCCCCGCGGAGGACTGAAGCCGTCCTTCGCCTCGCCCGGGATGTCGCGATGAAGGGCGACGCGCTGTCCCGCTACCAGGCCCGGTACGCGCGCCTGGGCGCGGGACCCCTCACGGTGGGTGAGCTGTTGGAGGTGGTGGGGGATGTGCTGCGCCGCTCGGACCGGCTCGGCACGGACGGGGTGGAGGAGGCCTTGAAGGGCCTCTCCCGCCCTGAAGTGGAAGCCTGGTTGTCCCAGCAGAAGCCGCAGGCGCTCCAGCCAGTGCTCCTGCGTGCCGCCGAGGAGTCGATGGAGGTGGCGCTGGGCGACGAGGGTGAAGAGGCGGAGCTGTGGCGTGCGTCCGCGCTGGAAGGACTGGCCGCCCGGGACCGGGCCGCCTCCGCCGCCCGCGCGCTCGTCACCTGGGAGCTGTTGAAGGGTCCGCTGGACGGGGACGCGAGCGCCGCGCGTGAGCGCTTCCTCGGGGCGCTGGGCCACCTGGACTCCGCGCTGCGCTCCCGGGCGCGCTGGTTCATCCCGCTCAACGCCGAGCGCCGCGCCGAGCGCGACCTGCTGGACCCCGTGGAGCGCCCCGGCGCCTGGTGGTTCTCCGCTCGGGCCGCCTGCGATGACCTGGTGGCGTCCTGGACGGGCCGCCCCATGAAGGACCCGGAGCACCTGAAGGACTGTGCCAGTTGCCGCGCGGACCGCGCGGACACGGCGGTGGTGGACGCCCCCCCGCGCCGCCACCTCACCGACGACGAGCTGTGGCGCCTGGACTCCGGCGAGATGGGCCGCGAGGAGCGCGAGCGCGTGGAGGCCCACACGGCGAGCTGCGGCGAGTGCGCCCAGGCCGTGCTGGCGCTGGAAGAGGGCGACGCCGCCATCGACGAGGCGCTGGAGCTGGAGGAGGAGGGCGCGCAGGCCCCGCGCGCGGCGCGAGACTCCCGCGCGGACCTGTCCCGGCGCCCCAGCGCGGCCCGGCTGCCGGAGCACCGCGAGGTGCTGGAGGAGCGTCGCGACTTCCGCGTGGTGCTGGTGCGCGAGCGTCAGCGGCTGAGGCTCCTGGTTCAACCCCTGGGTGCGAGGCCCGTGACGGCCGCCGTCTTCCTGTCGCCTGGACGCCCGGCGCTCAAGCCCACGCAGGGACCGGAGGGATTGTCCTTCGACCTGTCCTCGGCGCTGGCCACCGGCGCGCACTCGGCCCACCTCACGGTGCAGGCCGGGCAGGAGACGCTGGAGCGCGACTTCGCGTTCTGAAGTGAAGCGCGCAACGCGGCGGAAGGTGGGAACCTTCCGCCTCTGCTCCCGCCCTACTGGAGCTGGGAGGCCGGTTCGTTCCGGCCGGAGGAGTCGTAGGGCTGGGGTGAGCGCACCGGCGGGCTGGGCGCTGGGAGGAGGCCTCGCGAGGGGCCGGCCCGCACGCCGCCGGACAGGAACGCCGCCACCAACTGCGTGAGCGGCGGCCGGGTGGCGAGTGCCACGCCGCAGACCTCCAGGCGCTGCTGTTCGAAGCGCCCCGCGGTCTGCCGGTACACGTTGCAGCCCTTCGGCGTGGAGGCGCCCGTATCCCGGTCGAACTGCTGGTGGTCGGTGCCCCAGCGGATGCGCAGGGCGTCCGGCGTGAGCCGGATGGACAGCGGCTCTCCGCCCCAGGTGCCCTCGATGAGGGTGGCGGAGCCGCCGGCGCGGACCTTCACGGACAGGTCCCGCCGCTCGTAGGTGCCGTTCACCTCGATGCCGTGCTCGAAGAGCTCGTCGCCGAACTCGCCCTTCCACGACGGGCCCTTGCCGCGCACGAGCGGCGTCGCCGTCTGCACGCGCTGCGTGTCGAACCACGCGGTGCCGACCCGGCCCAGGGGCGTGTTCGCCTTGGCCTGGGGCCCGTCCTCCAGGCCCTGGGGACCGGAGGGCAGGGGCTGCGGAGGCGTGAGCAGGTCCGTCGTCTTCACGGACGCGTCCACCGTCTCGAAGCGCACGCCGCCGAGCCACGCCTGGCCGGCGCCGCTCATGATGAGGCCCGCCATGATGCGGGTGGCCTCCATGGGCACGTCCAGCACCACGTCGTAGCGCTGGCAGCCGTGGGTGCCCACCAGCGCGCGGGACTGCATGTTGTCGAAGGCGAGCGGATGCTTGGGGTCCGTGCCCTCCACGCGCATCCACAGCCCCGCCCAGCCCTTCACGTCCTGGTGGCGCACGGCCGCGGAGAAGCGCAGGCGCTTGCCCCGGAAGTCCTTCGCGCTGAAGGCCTGCATGAACGTGCCGAAGCTGTCCGTGGCCTGCGTGCGCGAGCGAAGGAAGGCGCTGCGCGTGCCCTCGCAAGGAGAGGCCTCATCCACGCCGGCCTCGTAGTGCTGGGGCGCGCTCTCCGTGACGTACCAGCCCTGCGGCAGCTTCGCGCGCGAGGCGTCCGGAGCGGCGGGCATGCCGCCCTGAGGAGTGGGTGGGGGAGTCTGGGCCGCCGCGACGGGCGCCCAGAGCGCGAGGAGCAGGCCGGGGAGGCGTTTTCGGAGCGTCATCGCGGAGGTCCTCACAGGGCGGCCGGCCGCGAGCTCAGGGCCACCTGGGTCAGCCCGCTGGACGCGTCGTAGCGGGGGACCTCGCCCTGTCCCCCGGGGTGATACACGAGCAGCCCGCGCGCGCTCGCGGACTTGAGGCACTGCTCCTGCGTGGCCAGGTCCGGGCACGCGACCACGATGTCCCGGGGCGCCTCCTCCGTCTCCACCGCCGCGATGGCCGGCGCCTCCACGGGCGTCACGGCCGGGGACACCGCCTCACCGCCAGGCCGCAGCATCAAGAACGCGGAGGCCGCCACGGCGACCAGCGCCGCGACGGCGGCGGGACGGTGCCAGCGCGCGGGGCGCACCACCACGGACTCGCGCGGCGTGGCGGCGGCGACCTGGTACAGCTGCTCCTCCAGCAGGGCCTCCTCCTGGAGGAGGCGCGCGCACGGCTCGCACGTGAGCGTGTGGGCCTCCAGCTCCGCCGCGGCTTCGGGCGGCAGCGCGCCCAGCAGGTACTGCTCCGTGCGGTCGCGGGTGAGGTGCGGCGTGGGCCGGGTCATGGGTGTTCCTCTTCGAGCGCGGTGCGCAGCTTCTTGCGGACCTCGCACAAAATCTGTCGCACGCGCTGGACGGACAGCCCGACGCGGGAGGCGACTTCGGCATGGGGAAGCCCCTGGCCGTCACAGGCCAGGAGGAAGACGTTGCGCGCGCCCGGAGACACCTGCTCCAGCGCGCTCCGGGCCCGGGACAGCTGCTCCTCCGACAAGAGGCGCACCTCCGCGGACTGCGACGGGTCCACCGGCTGCTGGCGCTCCGGCAGGTCCTCCACCGTGCCGTCCACGGACTCGCGCCGCGTGCGCCGGGCGTCATCCGACGCGAGGAACGCCGCCTGCGCGAGCGCGAGCGCAGGCAGGCGCAGCTCCGTGAGCTGGCCCCGCTGCTGCTGCTGGATGAGGCGCGCCCAGGTCTCCTGCGCCAGCTCCTGGGCCCGGTCCACCCGGATGCCCCGCGCCAGCAGGGACACCACCACCCGGCGCTGGTGCCGAGCGATGAGCGCGTCCCACGCGGCCCGCTCGCCCGTGAGCGCGCGCCGGGACAAGGCCTCCTCGTCCGGGCTCTCCGGTCGCGCGGCCCTGCCTGTGTCCTGCCGCGACTGGAGGGTCGTCATCCCCAAGCCCTGTACGGCTGCATCCATGCCGTCTTCCCGTTGCGTGCCGCGCTCGTCCTCCAGGGCACGTTCCGGCCCCGGGCTCCCAGGGAAACGCGCCTCCAGGCCGGACATATCGACGGGAATGGGCAAGGGGGGCCCGGGGT
>NZ_RAWL01001100.1:0-447 GCF_003668885.1 Corallococcus sp. AB049A
GATGGCGAGTGCCAAAGCAAAGCGGAGCGCGTTAGGCAAAAAGCTTACTGACGTCTGATTTAAGACTACATATTACACATGTGTTATTATACCCACATGTGTAAGTATTGAGTATTGGTAGAAATCGCTTTTTAGCGATAAGACCGCCTATTGTCTACCTTGTTTGTATTTTTGTAATTTCATTGTAGGTACAGATGTGTGGTGCTCAATAAAGAATATTTGATTTGATTTGATTTGAAAATCCAAATGCTTTGCAAATCCTTGTGAGTCCCAGCGTACTTCATAAAGTAGGAATAACAGCCGAATGTACTGTTGGGGTATGAAAACGTTTGTCACGTTAAAGTCGACATTTGCTTCCAAGCGTTATTTATGACACTGACAGATTTGATAAAAAAATTGTAGTGCATTTGTTTCTATATGTCCTAGAAGACACTACGACTTGTTGAG
>NZ_RAWL01001101.1:0-446 GCF_003668885.1 Corallococcus sp. AB049A
CTGGTACATCGATGCGCTGGCGGCGATCGGGCGCATGGACGAGGCGCGCGAGATGTTCGAGCTGCTGCTGAAGCAGCGCAACCACCTGGGCCTGCTGTCGGAGGATCTGGCCTTCGACAGCGGCGAGGCCTGGGGCAATTTCCCGCAGACCTATTCGCACGTCGGCCTGATCACTGCCGCGATGCGCCTGTCGCGGTCCTGGCAGGAGGCATCGTGAGTCGTCTGGTGGTGGTTTCAAATCGTGTGGCCGTACCCGGCGAGAACCGCGCCGGCGGCCTGGCTGTCGGCCTGCTGGCCGCCCTGAAGGAACGCGGCGGCCTGTGGTTCGGCTGGAGCGGCAAGACGGTAAAGGACGGCAGCGGCACGCTGCACCGGCAGAAAGACGGTGACATCGACTACGTCACCATGGACCTGAGCAAGCGCGAGGTGGACGGCTACTACAACGG
>NZ_RAWL01001102.1:0-446 GCF_003668885.1 Corallococcus sp. AB049A
GCGTGTACGACACGCTGATCGAGCCTCAAGACGGCCGGCCGGCAATGATGAACGAGATCGTCTGGCAGATCGCCACCGATTTTGATCTTGCCCCCAGCAATTTGCGCCTTGCAGCATTCGAACAAATCTTCGCCGGCCGCAAAGGTCGCGAAGATCGACTGGCCAACGCGCTCAAATGCGTGAGCGACACTTACCAGTGGGCGATCATCGACTGCCCGCCTTCGGTCGGCCTTATCACGTTCAACGCGCTCCGTGCCTGCGATGAGGTCATCGTCCCTGTCGAGACGGGCTACTTCAGCCTGCACGGCCTGGCGAAGGTGATGGAGACGCTCGAAGAACTCAAAGAGACGCTCGGCAAGGACGTCGCGATTCGTGTCCTGCCGACGCTCTACGACACCCGCACCAAGCTCGCACGCGAAGTGTTGAGCGAACTGCGCGCGAAATTC
>NZ_RAWL01001103.1:0-446 GCF_003668885.1 Corallococcus sp. AB049A
ACCTTGATACTGCTTAAATGATAGCAGTTCAGTCCATGAGTGGGCAAAACTTACACTCATTCATCGACGCCAATACAGACTTACAGTTCAATCACGAAGGTTGTTCGAAGGTTGTTCGACAGGGTCTGGGCATGCCCCCGAGAGGGAGAGAATGCGCTGAATTGGGCTCCATCTGTCGACGTCCATGCTCGCAGACGAGAGCAATCGCAACAGACGTTCGTTTAGCCTGCGACGCCGCTCGGGTTACACTTGCACCAGCATGCTACATGACCCATTCAGACGTCCTTCGGGTCCGATATCAGCCTGTGCTTTCTTAGTTTCCAAGACATCGATGCCATCCACAACCGTCTTTTTACGACATGAGCATTGCGGTCAGCGCGAGGCCATCGACGCGGAGATTTCAGGGGGCATGCCGCGGTGATTGTGACAGTCGTGAGGAAGGGGAG
>NZ_RAWL01001104.1:0-446 GCF_003668885.1 Corallococcus sp. AB049A
GTCCGCGCCCAGGCGGGCGGTCATGTCGCGCACGCGCTGCACCAGCACGTAGTCATCCAGCCGCGACGCATCGATGTAGCTGCGCATCAGCACATCGCCGAAGCCGTGGAACTTCCCCGGCAGGCGCACGCTGGCACGTTGGCTGCGGCGCTGCTCGGCACGTTCCGGTGAATCGGCGTGGATCGAGGTATCGATCAGCGCCAGCTGCAGCACGCGCTCCGGCGCAATGCGCAGGATCTGCTGGGCGACGAAGCCGCCCAATGAGAAACCGGCCAGCGCAAAGCGCTCCGGTGCCTGTGCGAGTACGTCCTCGGCCACCGCCTGCAGGGTCTCGCCACGGGTCTGGTCGCCTACTGTGCAGTCGGCGATGTCGGCCAGGTCGGCCAGCTGCGCGCGCCACAGCTCGGCATCGTTGAGCAGGCCGGGCAGCAGCAGCAGGGGAATAC
>NZ_RAWL01001105.1:0-446 GCF_003668885.1 Corallococcus sp. AB049A
GTTTACTACCTTTGCGGCAGTTCGTGATCTCGACTTGGCTTCTTGGGTTCTTCTGTCCTTTTCCTTCTCTCTTTCTCTTTCTCTTTCTCTCTCGCGCTCTCTTTCTCTTTCACGGAGCTTCTTTTCCCGTTCTTTCTCGCGCTCCAGCTCACGTTCTCGCTCCTTCTCCTTCTCCAGTTTTTCCTTCTCTCTGCGAGCTTTTTCCCTTTCTTGTTCTTGCCTTTCACGTTCTTGCTCTCTCTCGCGCTTTCTGGCCGCTTCCTGTTGTTTCTTTTCCTTCTCCTTGGATTCACGTTCGCGTTGTTGGCGCTCTTTCTCCTGCTTGGCCTTGGCTTCCTTTTCTCTTTCGAGTCTTTCCTTCTTTTCGCGTTCCTTTCTTTCCTGTTCGGCACGTTCCTTTTCCTTCTTCTCCTGCTCCTTCCTTTCACGTTCGGCCTGTTGTTCCT
>NZ_RAWL01001106.1:0-446 GCF_003668885.1 Corallococcus sp. AB049A
GTACAGCAGGCGGCCATGGCGGTCGACCACGTACAGGTAGGAGCCGTCGCGGTAGTAGTGCTTGCCCAGCAGCGTATGCAGCGCGCTGCGCTGGCGCAGGTACAGGGTGCCGCTGACGTAGCCGCGATAGTGGCCCTGGCGGTCGAAGATCGGGTGCGACAGCGAGACCAGCAGCTTGCCTGTGGTCGACTGGTACGGGTCGCTGATCATCGGCTGGCGTGCGGCCAATGCGGCATTGTTGCCGACGCTGTGCAGGATCTCGCCCTGCAGCTGCAGGGTCTGCGGCGAGGTGGCGATCACCAGGCCGTCGGCGTCCACCACCAGCGAGGAATTGAAGCTGTTGGTCTGCAGCTGCAGGCGGCTGGCCTCGTCCTGTGCCTGTGCCGGATCGAGGTCACTCTGGCCGAGCCGGGTGGCGGCGTAGGCCAGCTCCTGCTGTGCGGCCA
>NZ_RAWL01001107.1:0-446 GCF_003668885.1 Corallococcus sp. AB049A
CATGGTCGCGGTCGAGCAGGATCAACATGCCGGCTCGGACCACACGACGGTTGACCGCTGTGTGGTCCGTGGCTTTTTCTAGAGTTGGCGGCTTCGTTCAATCGATTCGCGGCACGGTGCGGCTTGTACGTGCGCGCAGCGCTGCTAGTGCCGATTCGGCGGCCTTTTTCATCGTGGTGAGCTTGCCCCGCGAAAAAGGCATCGCCGTCAGCTTCGTTGCCGTGCGGTGTCGTGCAGAAAATGCCGTTATCAGAACCTATAAGTTGCAGCGATTTGACCGTAGCGGCCGATGCCCGAGTACAGCGACGGATCATAGGCGCCGCGGTACGTGTACATCCATACCGGGTCAAACGGCGGGGTGCGGTTGAACAGGTTATTGATGCCCGCATACAGCGTCCAGTTCTTGATGCCGGTGTAAGACACAAACAGATTGAACTGGCTATAGG
>NZ_RAWL01001108.1:0-445 GCF_003668885.1 Corallococcus sp. AB049A
GTATACCCTCGCGAGCAGGATCGGACGTGACTGTGGGGGTAAAACCATCCGCCCCCACATTTTGGCCACCCCACCCATTAATGAACATGGACGTGTTGACGGTGAGCCCCTCATACTGCTTCAACTGGCTCACAAGACAGTCCAGCTTATGCCGGGTAGCGATAGCACAATCCTGGGTGAGTTCCCGCCACGTATGCGGCGGATGCTTAATAAGATCACTGCGGTAGAAAAGAAGCTGCCCATTAGTGTTTTGGGGGGCAGCGTAAACAGTGCCCGCATAGGTGGCGGACTCCACGGTGGCGGGCAGAAGATGCGTCATAGCAACAGCCATATCCCCCTTGAGGGGCTGCAACCACTGGTGGGCGGCAAAACTAGCAGTATCAATAACATCCAGGGCAATAACATCGAATTCCCCGGAGCGTGCCTGCAGCGACTGCACTAGCGT
>NZ_RAWL01001109.1:0-445 GCF_003668885.1 Corallococcus sp. AB049A
CAGCAGAAGGGGCTGGATATCGACATCATCGGCGGCAATGCCTCCGCCCTGCCGATCACCATCGTGCCGATGCCCTACCAGGGTTCGTCGGCCGCTCCGCAGACCGACGTCGCCGGCGTGGTCCGCGCCGACCTGGAGCGTTCGGGCCAGTTCCGCACGCTGCCGGAAGCGCAGATCGTCGAGAAGCCCGTGCGTGGCGGTGACATCCAGTTCGCCACCTGGCGCGCGCTGAAGCAGAACTACATCGTGGTCGGCCGCGTGCTCGATGCCGGTGCCGGTGCCTACCGCGTCGAGTACGAACTGTTCGACGTGCCGAAGGGCGAGCGCCTGCTGGGCCTGGCGATGACCGCCCGTGGCAACGCCATGCGCGACGTCGCCCACCAGATGGCCGACGCCATCTACGAGAAGATCACCGGCGTGCGCGGCGCCTTCTGGACCCGCATCG
>NZ_RAWL01000111.1:0-21754 GCF_003668885.1 Corallococcus sp. AB049A
GGCGGGGGCGGCTCCTTGAAGCGCTCGATGGCCTCCCACTCGCGCGTCTTGGCGGGCACCCAGAGGATGGACGTGAAGAAGCTCAGGTTCGGCGACGCCAGCGAGCAGCCGCAGCCCAGGCCGCCGCCGAACGTGAACGTCACGCCCAGCGAGCTGTACCAGCGCAGGCCGATGAGCAGCTCCGCGGGAATCTGCCGCTCCTGGCCCGGAGCCTTCTTGAGGCCGACCGCGCCGTTCACCATGCCGAGCGCGGTGATGCCGCTGCCGCGCAACAGGGGCACCTCCGTGCCCAGGCCGAACGGCGCCATGTCCCCCAGCTGCACGCCGCTGAAGATGACGTCCGGCCGCTTCCAGAAGCCGCCGTTGAAGGCGAGGAGGATGCCGGACTCGAAGCGGTAGTCGAGCACCAGGCCCGGGGCCCAGGTGAGCTCACCGTCGCCCGCGAAGGCCTCCTGCACGCCGGTGGGGAAGCTGACGTTGAGCGTGAGTGATGCGCCCCAGCCGTGCCCTTCCGCGGAGCGGCGCAGGCCGGGGATGGCCACCTTGCCCATGAGGCGCAGGTCGCCCAGCGCGAAGCTCTCCACGGGGCCTTCGGTGCCGATGACCTCCAGGTTCTGTCCGCCCTGCAGCAGCACGAGCGGCATGTCCACGCCGACTTCGAACCAGTCGAAGAGGCCGACGGTGGCCATGACGTCCAGCTGGAGCCGGTTGCCCACGAGGCTGATGGAGCCCAGGTCGCCGTCCTTGGGGACGAGCGAGAGCGGGTTGATGGAGTAGCTGAAGTAGGGCCCGGCGGAGACGGACAGGTGGGACAGGGGCCGGGACTGGGTGACCATCACCAGGTCCTGCGGCGCGCCGGAGGGGCGGAAGACCTGGATGTTGAAGCGCGGATCCGGCGCGGCGTGGGCGGCGGTGGACAGCGCGAGGGCCAGCAGCAGCGGGAGGAGCGGCGGCGTGCGGGAGGGCTTCATCGGACGCGGCGGGCGGAGCGCAGAAGGAGGAAGCCCAGCGCGAGGGTGACCAGCATGGCGGTGCTGCCGGTGGGGGTGTCCTCGGCGGTGGTGCCGCAGCAGAAGGCCCCGCCCTGGGGCTCGGTGCCGGGCTTGCGGCGGCCGCGTTCGCACTGCTGGGTTTCGGCGGAGCAGAACTCCACGCCCAGGCAGTCGCCGCTGTCGGCGCACGTTTCGAGGCAGGTGTTGGTGTTGAGGTCGCAGGTTCCGCCGCAGGGGCAGTGGGCGTCGGCGAAGCACTCGACGCACGCGGAGCCGTCGCACACGAGCCCTTCCGCGCACGTCACGGCGCAGGCGCCGGTGTTGGAGCAGGTGCGGGTGGTGGGGTCGCAGGTGCCGCTGCCGCAGTCGGAGTCGTTGACGCAGCCCACGCAGACGCTGTTCTGCACGGTGCCGTCGGAGAGGCAGAAGGGCGTGTCGCCGCCGCAGGAGTCACAGCGGGGGCCGCAGCGCTTGTCGGTGGTGCAGGAGCCGCACTCACCGCTGACGCAGGTCTGGCCGTCGCCGCATTCCAGGTCGTTGCGGCACTGGACGCAGACCTCGCCGTCGAGACAGTAGGGGCGCTCGCCGGGGCACTTGGAGCAGCCGGGGCCGCAGCGGTCGGAGGTGTTGCACTCCGGCACGGAGTCGACGCAGGCGCCGTTCAGGGTGTCGCAGCGCTGGCCATTGGAGCACTGGCTGTCGGTGGTGCACTCGACGCAGGAGGGCGGGGCGCCGGGAGTGGGCGCGGCGCACTGGGTGCCATTGGGGCAGCAGTTGCAGGAGTTGCCGGCGCAGGAGTCGTTGGTGTTGCAGGGCGTGCAGACGTGGTTGGAGCACGACTCGCCGCGGGCGCATTGTGTGTCTTCGTTGCACTCGACACAGGTGTTCGCGGTGAGATCACACACCTGGCTGCCAGGACACTCCGAGTCGGCGGTGCACTGGACGCAGTTGTAGTTCGGCTCGTCGCAGACCATTCCGGAGCCGCAGTCGGAGTCGCGGATGCAGCCGGTGCACGTGTTGGTCGTGGTGTCGCAGCGGCCGGTCTTGCAGTCACTGTTCTCGGTGCATGCGACGCAGGTGAACTGGCCATTGACCTGCGCGCACTTGTCGGTCGGTGCGCACGGAGTGCACGTGTCGCCGCACAGGAGGTTCGTGTCGCAGGGGGCGCAGAGTGCAGCGGAGTTACAGTAGTAAGCCGGACCACAAGTGCCATTGCCGGGCTGATTGGCGAACTGGCGGTTGCACTGGACGCATTGGTCCAGGTTGCCCGGGAACGACGGCCGACCGGTCTCTGTCTGGAAGAGCTGCGCGGGCTGAACCAGTGTGAAGCCAGCGGGGGCGAGCGGAACGACCGGGGGTTGGTTCGCGGGCCGATCGAAGTCCGTAAATGCACCGTCCAGGACGGCGAACTCCAGTGCTGCATGCTCCACGATCTGCACGTAGAGCAGCTCAATGGGATAGAGCCCGGACTGGGTAAAGGTGACGGAGTTGGTGGTACGCCGTGTTGCTGCACCGAGTTCCGGTGGCCGGATGACGATGTCGTAGCGCTTGCTGGCCTTGTCGAACAGGACAAGGCTGATGGCATCGTCGGCATAGAAGCCGAAGTGCAGAACGCGCCCAACCATGTCCTGAGTGACGTTCAGGTAGCCACGAAAGCGAGAGACGAATCTGAAGCTCGGGTCGTTGTAGTGAAAGGGGCAACCGCCCTGGGCACATCCCGAGACCACGTTGACGAAGTCGCCGAAGCTCAGCACGCGACCGTCGTTCAGGTTGTTCGACAGGTCGAACGTGGAGCGCAGCACGGAAGTCATGCGCGTCCCGCTGTTCTCCTCCATGTATGCATTCAGGACATCCGTGTAGAGCGACTGACTTTGCGGATACTCCGCCGCAGTGCGCGTCCACACGTTGGACGCCATGCAAAGCCCTGTCCCGGTATCCGGCGGAGAAGGCGCAGCCGGTGCCCCATCCACCACTACAGCCGGCAGCTTCTGCGCCACGGCAGGCGCGCTCGCGAGGCACACGGCGAGCAGGGACAGGGCGGCAATCGCGCGGGCGGGGAGGGGAGCTGTGCGCAAAACGGGCGCAGCCTTACAGATTAGGTTGATGTTCTCAACCTTCCGTCCCTCGGAGCAACAGTCAATCAGGACAGCACGCAAAACCTGTAACCGTCACGCGCGCCGGCAGGCGACATCCCCGTCCTGCGAACGGATGAACGCCGCGGCCAGTTCGCTGCCCAGCGCCGCGCACAGCACCTCGTACGTCCGCCGCCGTGCTCCACCGAAGAAGCCCGGCTGCCGGGTCAGCGTCTCCGGGTGACGCACGAAGACGTTGTACCCGAGGATGCACCCGTCCGCGCGCAGCACGGTGATGCCGTCCGTGGCCATCATGCCGCGCAGGAGCTGCGCGGCCGCCCGCACCGCCGACCCCGCGCTGCCATCCTGGGTCGCGTGATGCCGGTCCAGCAGCGACACCACGTCCATGGGCCGGGGCAACAGGATGCCATCCACGAACAGCGCCGACCCCGCGCGCTCCCGGGGCAGCACCGCCACCAGCGTGCCGTGCGAGGACTGCATCACCTCGAACATCACCCGCCGGAAGAAGCCCCGCGCGTACTCACGACTGGAGGGCAGGACCTGCTCGGTCACCGCGCTCGCCAGCGTGTCCAGCACCACGGAGGGCGGCTCCAGGTCGATGCGCGCGCCGGACAGGTACACGTGCCGGCACAGCCCGCCGCCTCCGCGCAGCTCGATGATGTTGTCCGCCAGCTGCAGCACGCCCACCACGCGCGAGCCCCGGTCCGGCGCGTGCCGCAGGCGCTCCAGCGGCGTGTCCGCCAGGGGAAACGGATCCGTGCGGAAGATGCCGTAGGTGAGGCCCGCGGAATCGCGCAGCAGGTACAGCGCCCACCAGCGCCCCTGTCCCAGCGGCGCGCACTGCTTGAGCGCCCGCTGGATGGTGGCGCGGTTGCGCGGCCCCGAGCCCAGGGGAATCGGGTCGTGTCCGCCCAGCAGCTCCATCATCGCGCCCAGGTCGTCCCCCAGGAACGCGGTGGGGAACAGCAGCGCGCCCTCCTCGCGGTAGCGCGACAGCGTCACCAGCAGCTCGCTGAGCGCATCCGCCGTCTGCGGACACGTCATGTCCGCCTCGTCGAGGAACGCACTGACGGACTCGGTCAGCAGGTGACGGAACGACAGGATGAGAGGGGAACCCGCCTCCGGGCCCGGACCAGTCATGGCGGACCCAGCATGACGCATCGGTGGCGATGAGGCACGAAGTCTCGCCTCCCTCCCGGAGGCGAGGCCCTGTCGGGAACCGGCCGCCTACTCCGCCGCCCGCCGTGCCGTCTCCAGGGTGGAGGCGGTGCGCAGCCACCCTTCCGCCTGGGCGTCCAGGTGGGACAACAGGTCCGCGAAGAAGCGCGTCTCCATCGCCTGCGCCAGCGTGGCCCCGTGCGCGTCCGCCCACTTGCGCGTCACCGTCGCGCGCACCTGGGCGCCCAGGAGGTCCACGAAGCGCTCCAGGAGCGGCGTGGACAGGAGCGTCCCCGCCCACACCACCGCGTCATGGCCCAGGCCTCCGGTGGCCACCGTCACCACCGCCGCCGCGCCGGACGGCACCGAGTACACCAGCGTGGTGAGCGCCTGGAGCAGCTCCTCGCGCATGCCGCCCTGCAGCTCGCTGCCCACCAGCTGGCGGCAGAAGTCATACAGCGTGGCCCGGTCCGCCGCGTGCGCATGCAGCGAGCCCAGGTCCAGCGGCGCATCCAGCCGGCCAATCATCGCGGGCCCGAACGCCTGCGCCAGCTTCTCCCGGGTCTCCGCGTCTCCTCGCCACGCGGCCACCTCCGGAGCGAAGGCATCCACCAGCCTGCGCAGCCCGTCCTTCAGTGACTCATCCACCGCCTGCGTGGGCAGCGCCTCCTGGGGCCGGGGCCCGGTGAAGGAGTCACGCACCTTGCGGCTCACGAACGTGAGCGCCGTGGCGAGCCCGCGGAACGGCAGCCGCACGAACCGGTGGAACGTGCTGCGCGCATCCAGCTCATCGCGGAACGCGTCCACCAGCACGTCCGCGGGCACGGCCTTCAGCGCCGCCTGCGCGCCAATGCCTTGCAGGTCGTGCCGCAGCCGCTGCCGCAACCGCTCCGGCTCGCGGGCCGCGCGGGTCGCGGCACGTGACACCGCGTCCAGCTCCGAGCGCGCATCCGACAGCGACGCCTCCAGCGCCCGAGCCTTCAACTCGCGCGCATGCTCCGCCTGGCCCAGCAGCGCGGCGAGCGGCGGCCGTCCATCCAGCGCCTCGGTGGCCAGCGGCTTCAGCCCCGCCTCCACGTCCGGCTGGTGCGGCGCCAGGTAGCGGGCAATCGGCGGATGGCCCACGTCCTGCGCCAGCTTGTCCAGGTGGCCGCGCGCCACGTCCTCGCGCGTGGCCTCGTTGTAGACGAGCAGGTACGGCTTGCCGTGGCCCACCGCCGCGCGCAGGAAGTCCACCAGCGCCGCGTTCTGGTACGTCTGCCGGCTCACCACGAACACGAGCACGTCCACCGTGACGAGCAGCGCCTCGGCCCGCTCGCGGTTGTCGCGGTACACGCTGTCGAAGTCCGGCGTGTCCATCACCAGCAGCCCGCGCGGCACGGCCTCCGACAGCACCAGGTACAGCCGGCCGGCGGGCCCGGGCTCGTCCACCGGCGCCACCGTGCCGTCGGCCACCGGGACGATGTCGTAGCGCTGGGTGAGCACGTCCTTCAGCGCGCCCGTCCATGTCTCCGCGTGCGCCGCGGCCAGGCACTGCTTGGTGAGTCCGCCCTCGGGGCGCGCGGGGGACAGGGATGCCTTCGCCAGCGCGTTGAAGAGCGTGGACTTCCCGACGTTGTTGGGTCCGGCGATGGCCACGAGGAGCAGCGGCGCGTCGCCGGAGCCCAGGCGGGGCAGCAGGTCGCGGCGCAGGCGTTCGGCCAGGCGTCGGGCGACGTCGGCGTCAGCGCTGTCGGGGAAGCGCTCGGAGGCGGGCAGGGCGTCCAGGGCGGACGCGAGGGCGGTGCGCAGGGCGCGAGGGTCCTTCATGGGCATAGGGGCCGGGCGCAGGACAGCACGCAGGCCGCGTGGTGCCCAGCGCGGTGTGCGCGCACTGTCCACCGGGGACACCCCAGAAGAGGCGCGCTAGGGTGCGCCGCATGCGCTCCTTCCTCGCCTGCCTGCTCCTGTCGGGGTCCATCGCCTGCACGGCCACGAACGCCAACGCGCCCGCGACCGCGTCCGCCGAAGCCCATGCCGAAGGCCCGCTGCCCTTCATCCCGGACGACTACGCCCGCGCGCTCGCGGAGGCGAAGGCGAAGGGCGTGCCCCTGTTCGTCGACACCTGGGCGCCGTGGTGCCACACCTGCCGCTCCATGCGCGCGTACGTCTTCACGGACAAGGCGCTGGCGAAGCACGCGGGCCGCTTCGTGTGGCTGGAGCTCAACACCGACCTGACCCAGAACGCGGTGTTCCAGGAGAAGTACCCGGTGGAGTTCTGGCCCACCTTCTTCATCATCGACCCGCGCGAGGAGAAGGCCCTGTTGCGCTTCGCCGGCAGCGCGACGGTGCCGCAGCTGGAGCGCCTCTTCGAGGACGGCGAGCGCGCCTACCAGGGCGGTGCCACCGGCGCGGACGCGCTGCTCGCCCGGGGCGACGCGCTCTACGGTGAGCGCAAGCCCGCGGAGGCCGCCGAGTCCCTGTCGCTCGCGCTCGCGGAGGCGCCCGCGGACTGGTCCCGCCGAGGCCGCGCGCTGGAGTCGCTGCTGATGGCGCAGTACGGAGCGAAGCAGTACGTGCCCTGCGCACAGAAGGCGGTGGCGGAGCTGCCCAAGGTGCCGCGCTCGCTGAACCAGGCCAACAGCGTGCTCAACGGACTCAGCTGCGCGCTGGCCATCCCGGAGGGCACGCCCGAGGCCGCGGACCTGCGGCACACGCTGGAGGCGAAGGCGCGCGAGGTGCTGGCGCCGCCGGCCATCGACATGGAGGCGGATGACCGCTCCGGCCTGTACGAGGTGCTGGTGGAGGCGCGCAAGCAGGACAAGGACACGGCGGGCGCGAAGCAGGTGGCCCAGGAGTGGCTGACGTTCCTGGAGGGCGAGGCCGCGAAGGCGCCGAACCCGGAGGCGCGCAGCGTGTTCGATTCGCACCGCATGCTCGCGGCGATGACGCTGGAGCAGCCGCAGCGGGCCATCCCCGCGCTGGAGCAGAGCGAGAAGGACCTGCCGCAGGACTACAACCCGCCCGCGCGGCTCGCGACGCTGTACCGGCTGTCCGGCCGGCTCGATGACGCGCTCGCCGCGAATGACCGGGCACTGGCGCGGGTGCAGGGCGCGCGGCGGCTGTCCGTGCTCTCCGGCCGCGCGGACATCCAGGTCGCGCGCAAGGACACCGCGGGCGCGGTGAAGACGCTGGAGGAGGCGCTGACCTTCGCGAAGACGCTGCCCGCCGCGCAGGTGTCTCCGCGTCAGGTGGAGTCGCTGGAGAAGAAGCTCGCTGGCCTCAAGTCGCCGGCTGCTGTCCCGGGCGCCGCGCCGTAGCACCCGTACTTGCGAAGGTTCACGGAGCCAGCGGCACCGCGCGACGGGCGTCCAGGTCGAACAGCTGGAAGTCCTCCGCGCGGCCCTCGCGCATGGCGCCGTCGGTGAACACCATCACCGCCTCGCCCGGACCTGTCGTTGGCGGCGGGCCGTGCGCGTAGTCCACGCGCGTCCCGTCCGTCACCAGGTGGCGCAGCACTCCGTCGCGCACGGGACCGGGTGACACCAGCTCACGCACCCGCTTGTCCCGCGTGTGGCCCACCACCTGGATCAACCCCAGCGGCAATCGCCGGGGATCGAACCTGCGCCGGGGCGTTCCCCGCACGCGCTCCGCGTCCTCGGAGGCCAGGCTGGGCCGCTGGTAGAAGATGCCCACGCCCTCGCCATCCTTCGCATTGCCCGGATGGTGCAGCCCCGGCAGCACGAGCGGCCCGCCCTTCCACGCCGCCACCGCCCGGTCCATCACGCCGTTGAGCGCCTCCGCCACCGCGCGCGCATCCGCCCACCTTCCAGGCTCCAGCCCCACGACCCCCAGGTCCTCACGCGTGACGCCCGCGTGCAGCACCAGCAGCGAATCCCCGGCCGCGTGCGCCACGCGGAAGCGCCGTACTCGCAGCAGGTGCTCCACCCACGCGCGCTGCTCCCCGGTCCAGGTGCTGAAGTCCCGCGCCGCCAGCTCCGCGCTCGGCAACCCGGGCCAGCGCTGGAGGAAGGCCCGCTCCTTCTCCGCGTCCGTGTCGTCCCCCGCGTAGACCCGGTCCGCCTCCACCTGGGCGGCGCGGAACGTCACATCCGTGAAGTCCGCCAGCTCCCCCACGCGCCCCAGGTCGTGGTTGCCCAGGAGCATCACCGCCTGGTCCGCCGGATGCGACGCGAGCCACGCCACCAGCCGGAGCGCGCTCGACGCCACGCGCTCCCGGTCCGCCGCGGGCCCCCAGTCGAAGTGGTCGCCCACGGACACCAGGCACACGTCCGGCCGCAGCCCTCCCTCTTCGTCCAGCAGCCCGTGCAGCGAGAGGATGGACAGCACCCGGTCGAAGTCCGCCTGCGGGTCCCCCATCGCCACGTGCAGCGTGCGGCGCTGGCCGTCCGCCGGTACCGCGTGGGGCCCCTTCGCCACCGCCGCGTCCGCGCGAGCCAGCGCCTTCCTCAAGAGCGCATCATCCATTCCTCCATCCTAGTCACGCCCCGGGCACTGCCCACCGGTGCGTCAGGACTGGAAGAAGCGCGAGATGAGCGCGGAGCGGCTCTCCACCTGGGCCTTGTTCAGCAGGTGCGTGACGTGCACCTCCACCGTGCGCTCGGCGCAGCCCAGGTGCAGGGCGATGGCCTTGTTCGTCTCTCCCTGCACCACGTGCTCCAGCACCTGCGCCTCGCGCGCGGTGAGCCCCCAGCGCTGTGTCAGCACCGGCAGCCGCGACGTCGGCTCCATCGGCGGGCCGGGGTCCAGCACCAGGTAGTGGTCCGGCGGCCCCTGCGTGCGCAGCGGCCCGGAGGAGAACAGCGGCCCCGTGCCCGGGGGGCTGCGCAGACACGCGCGCACCTGCGCCGCCAGCGCCCCGGAGTCCTGCTCCCACCGCGCCTGCCCCGCCTTGTTCGCGTGCATCACCCGGCCGCTGAACGTCACGACCCACGCGGGCCGCCCCAGCACCTCCAGCGCCGCGCCCAGCGCCGGACCCAGGAGGCCCGCCTCGCGCAGCCGCCGGTCCATGGCCATCCGCCGCTGGATGGCGGGCGTCAGCGCCTGGAGCAGCCGCTGCTCCCGCTCCGTGAAGGGCTCGGCCCGGAAGGCGCCCACCCAGCCCAGCATCATGTCGCCTTCGCACACCAGCACCCGCAGCTGCGCCAGGTGCTCCAATCCCAGCTGCCGGTAGAGATTGGACGCGTACCCGGCCAGCTGCGTCCGCGCGTGCTCCCACTCCGCCTCGGTCAACCCCAGCCGCTCCCACAGCGGCCCTTCGCCCTCGCCCGTGATGGGCAGGGCCCGGAGCGGCTCGGAGATGCCCAGGGGCGAGAAGCGCATGGCCCGGTTGCGCTGGGCCAGCGGCGGACGCGCGGGGTCGAAGTAGCCGAAGCGGCTCCCCGCCGGTGGCAGCGCCGCGTCGAACAGCTCCGTCAGGACGGAGGGCGGCTGGGGGAAGCCCACGCCGTGCACGAACGCCGTGTGATAGCGGTCCGGGCCCACGTCCACGCCGTAGGCCGCCGTCCGCTCCGCGCGCAAAGCGCCTCGGAGCGCGGCGAGGACCGTCGGCAGGGCCTCGGAGCCGGGCTCCAACCCCTCCAGCAGGCCCTCCAGCTCCTGCAAGAGGCGTTGGTCCTCGGAAATCAAATCAATCACGATTTGCTTACTATAGCCGTTGGGGGCAATTGGAAGACTTGGGAGGTCGGGAGTGGAATCAGTGCTTCCTCCGCCTGTCCAGGTGGGAAGTGATTCCGGCTCCCCCGAGTCGTTTAAGACTCGCGTGATTTCCTCAATAGAAATGACTTTCGGCTGACGGCACCATGGCGTTCCGTGCCCTTCCGGGGGGGTGGGCCGACCCAGGAGTCGAAGCATCCGTGTGCGCGCGCGCCGGGCGTTCCCCCAGGAATGTCCGGCGCGCTGCCCCTTTTCCGGCGCCTTCCCCTCACTTGTCCACCACCCCACGTGATGGGTACCACCGGGCCCCGGACATGCCGGAGCGCGGCGATGATGAGCGCTCCCGTCGTGAAAGCGTCCGGAGGCCCTGACATGCCGCGTGATTACGCCTACTACGCCCGGGCGTTGGAGGGACGGAGGCTGCCCCTGGCCTTCGCGGACCTGGACCTCCTGGGCGAAAACGCGGCCGCGCTGCTGCGGCGCGCAGGAGGGAGGCCGGTGCGGGTGGCCACGAAGTCGGTGCGCTGCGTGGCGCTCCTGCGGCGGGTGCTCGAAGGGCATCCCGGCTTCCAGGGCCTCATGTGCTTCAGCGCCGACGAGGCCGTGCGCCTGCGGGAGCGCGGCTTTAGCGACCTGCTCATGGGGTACCCGGTCGTGGATGCCGAGGCCCTGGCGGAGCTGTGCCGGCCGCCAGCGCCCGTGACGCTGATGGTCGATTCGGCGGAGCACGTGGCGCTCGCCGCGCGCGCGGCGCGTCTGCACGGGACGCGAGCGCCGCTGTGCCTGGACGTGGACCTGTCGGTGGACCTGCCGGGCCTGCGCTTCGGGGTGCACCGCTCGCCGGTGCGCTCGCCGGAGGCCGCGCTGGCGGTGGCCAGGAGCATCACGGCGGAGGGCGACGCCGTGTTCCTCGCGGGCGTCATGGGCTACGAGGCGCAGCTCGCGGGCGTGCCGGACGCGGCGCCGCACGCGGGGCCGAAGAACGTGGTCATCCGCGCGCTCAAGCGGGGCTCGGTGGGCCGCGTGCACGCGCGCAGGCAGGCGGTGGTGGCGGCGCTGAAGGAGGCGGGCTTCACGCCGCGCTTCGTGAACGGCGGAGGCACGGGCAGCCTGGAGTCCACGCGCGAGGACTCGAGCGTCACCGAGCTCACCGCGGGCAGCGGCCTGTACTCCCCGGCGCTCTTCGACGGCTATCGCGGCTTCCACCATCAGCCCGCGGTGGCCTTCGCCATCCCCGTCACGCGGCGCCCCGGCCCGGGCCTCTTCACGCTGCAGGGCGGGGGCTACGTGGCCTCCGGCTCGGCGGGGGTGGACAAGCTGCCGGTGCCCTACCTGCCCGAGGGCGCGAGGCTGCTCCCGCTGGAGGGCGCGGGCGAGGTGCAGACGCCCATCGCGTACGCGGGCCCGGTGCCGCTGCCCCTGGGCGCGCCGGTGTTCTTCCGCCACGCGAAGGCGGGCGAGGTGTGCGAGCACTTCCGCACGCTGCTGCTCATCTCCGAAGGACGCGTCGTGGAAGAGGTCCCGACCTACCGGGGTGAATGGGGGTGACGGCATGACGACCGAGACGGCGAAGACGAGGACGTGGCGCAACTGGTCCGGCGCGGTGGTGGCCCATCCGTCCGGCTTCCTCCAGCCGGAGTCCGTGGACGCGCTGAAGGCCGCGCTCCGCGACGCCAGCGCCCAGTCGCGCACCGTGCGCGTGGTGGGCAGCGGCCACTCGTTCCCGCCCCTGTGCGCGACGGATGAGACCATGGTCTCGCTCGAAGCGCTGCGGGGCCTGGAGTCCGTGGACGCGTCCGCGCGCGAGGCCGTGGTGTGGGCGGGCACTTCCTTGCGCGAGCTGGGCTCACTGCTCGCGTCGCACGGGCTCGCGATGGAGAACCTGGGCGACATCAACAAGCAGTCGCTGGGCGGCGCGCTGGGCACGGGCACGCACGGCACGGGCGTGGGGCTGGGCATCCTCTCCACGCAGGCGGCGGCGATGACGCTCGTCACGGCGAGCGGCGACGAGGTGCTGTGTTCGGAGGACACGTCTCCGGAGCTGCTCCAGGCCGCGCGCGTGTCGCTGGGCTCGCTGGGCGTGGTGACGCGGGTGCGGCTGCGCCTGTTGCCCGCGTACCGGCTGCGGCTGACGCGCCGCAACCTGGGGCTGGAGGAATGCCTCGCGGGGCTGGATGAGGCGCGCGCTCGCCACCGGCACTACGAGTTCTTCTGGTTCCCGCACTCCGACCGGGTGATGACCAAGGCGATGGACCTCACGGACGAGACGCCGCACGGCGTGGGCGTGGGGCGCTGGTTCAGCGAGATGGTGATGGAGAACGCCGTCTTCGGCGCGGTGAGCCGCGCGTGCCGGATGCGGCCCGCCCTGTGCGCGCCGGTGAGCCGGCTGTCCGCGAAGCTGGCGTCGGAGGGCGTGCTGGCGGGGCAGAGCCACACGCTGTTCGCCACGCCGCGCCTCGTGCGCTTCCAGGAGATGGAGTACGCCGTGCCGGTGGAGCGCGGGCCGGACTGCCTGCGCGAGCTGTCCGAATACATCACGCGCGAGCAGCTGCCCGTGCACTTCCCGGTGGAGTACCGCTTCGTGCGCGGCGACGACGTGTTCCTCAGCCCGGCGCACGGCGGGGACCGCGCGTTCATCGCGGTGCACCAGTACCGGGGCATGCCGCTGGAGCCCTACTTCTCCGGCGCGGAGGCCATCTTCCGCAACCACGGCGGCCGGCCGCACTGGGGCAAGCTGCACACGCAGACGGCGGCGACACTGAAACACCTGTATCCGCGCTGGGACGACTTCCAGCGCGTCCGCGAGCAACTGGACCCGGAGGGGCGCTTCCTCAATCCCTATCTGAGACGTCTCTTCCTGGAGGAGGGCGCCCGCCGGACCCGGGGTGAAATCGGAAGCGCCCGGCTCGCCTGAGGCGCGAAGTCCGCGACGCACCCCGGGCCCGTGTTTTCGCGCCGTATCGCGTCAGACGATCCACCAACCTCCCGATAATGCACAATTCATCTCCCGGCATGCCGTTGGCTAGGGCATGCCCCGGCGCCAGGCCCGGTGGCGCCCTTTCGAGGGGGATGGATGCGGACGAAGTCTTCGTGGAAGCGCGTGGTGACGGCGTCGATGCTGGTGCTCGCCGTGGGGTGCCGCACGCCCGCCGCGGGCCTGAGGGGCGCGGAGGTCTCGGAGTCGGGTGCTTCGAGCCAGGGCGACTCCAGCCAGTCGGAGTCGGGCAACTCCAGCCAGGGTGACTCCAGCCAGGGCAACTCCAGCCAGGGTGACTCCAGCCAGTCGGACTCCAACGGCTCCAGCGACGAGGGCTCCAGCGAGTCGGGCTCGGGCGAGTCCAGCGACTCCGACTCGGGCAACTCCAGCCACGGCGACTCGAGCCGGTCGGACTCGAACTCCTCGGGCTCCAGCGACTCCAGCGACCACAGCTCGGGAGAAGGGGGCTCCAGCCACTCCGGCTCCAGCGAGCACAGCAACTCGGGCAGCAGCGAGTCGAACCAGGTGGACCAGGGCGACGACTCGCGCACGCGCAGCGAGAGCAGCAACGGCCGCGAGAATCAGCTCCTGTCCACGGCCACGGTGGCGCTGACGGTGATGGGCCTGGGCATCGTCATCTGGCAGTCGTACGCGAGGGCGGAGCGGCGCAAGGGCAAGCACCGGCCCTCGCCCAGGGAGGTGGGGCACGCGGCCCAGGTGTACCTGCGCGCCCGCACGCACCAGCTGCGCGAGGACCTGGCGCTGGGCGCGGGCCCGACGGTGGAGGACCTGGCGCAGGCGGCGCGCATCCGCCGTGAGAACCTGGACGTCTTCGGCAAGCTGCTGCGCACGCACCGCCAGGAGCTGCTGAAGCTGGCGGACGCGAAGACGCTCACGCCCGAGCGCGCCCGCGCCTGGCTGGAGCGCGTGGGCGAGCTGGCGCGCACCGAACCCCGGCTCGAAGAGGACCGGCAGGCGTTCCTCCTGGAACAGGAAGGGGCGGCCCAGACAGCCGAGGCCCTTCAGTGAGGCCCCGCCCGGCCTGGGTGGCAGGGCTCGCGGTGCTGCTGCTGCCCGCCCTGGCGCGGGCAGAGGACGCCCCGGGCCAGCTCGCGGTGCCCACGTTCCTGAAGGAAGCGTCGGAGACCGCCCTGGCCACGCGGGTCGCGGCGTTGGAGGCCACCGCGGGCATCGTCCTGCGCGGCGACGCGGCGCGGGATGCGTGGCTCGTCACGGACGTGGAGGCGGGGCTCGAGGCCCTGCCTCCCGCGATGCGCCGTCCGCCCGGAGGCAGGTTGGAATTCGTGCTGCACCCGGAGCCCGCGCCGCTGGGGCTGGGTGACGGCACGAAGGCCCGGCCCGACTGGTCCGAACAGCGCGAGCAGTTCCACCTCTACCGCTACGCTCCCTCCGAGGAGCGCCGGGCCACGCTGCGCCTGTCGCGGCTGACCGACACGGAGTCAGCGCACCTGTGGCGCCGCCGCGCCGTGGTGCACGCGGTGATGCAGCGCTGGGACGACGCGCGCGGCTGGAGCAAGCGTCCCCAGTGGCGCCGGCTGGACGGGTGGCTGCTCCCCTTCGAGCGGCCCCTCACGTGGAAGGAATCCGCGAGCATCACCTACGCGGGCGCCTTCAGCCGCGCCCGGGGGCAGGTCAGCGCGTCGTTGGACTTCGTCACGTTCGCGGAGGAGCTGTTCGTCCCCGTGGAGTCCCTGCGCCCGGACGCGCTGCCCGTGGATGATCAGGTGCGCTGCCAGGAGTTCTCCAAGGCGCGCGCCCTGTCGGAGTTCATCACGGAGGCGCGCCTGGGCACGCTGCCCGCGAAGGGCGGCTGCCCGGCCTTCGACGCGTGGGCGGAGGCGGACGCGCTCTCGCACCTGGAGGTCCTGCTCGTCGCGGCCTCGGGCCGGCAGCCCCAGTCGCTCTTCGGCCACCTCCTGCTGCGCCCGGTCTGGCGCGAAGGCGCCAGGGTGCAGGGGCCCGGCTTCGAGCGCGTCGTGCAGTTGGTGGCGCTCACCGGCATGGAGGAGAAGGGCCTGGGCTACCTGATGAAGGGGATGACGGGCGGCTACAACACCGTCTTCCTCACGGGCACCCTGGGCGACATCACCCACGAATCGCTGGAGCTGGAGCAGCGCACCATCCGCCGCTTCCGGTTGAACCTCACGCCCGGCGAATCCCAGCGCATGCTGGAGCGCATCTGGGAACTCGAGCGTCGCGGCTACCTGGGCTACTACTTCTTCACCGACAACTGCGCCGCCGCGCTCCTGTTCCTCCTCAACGGCTCGCTGGAGAACGGCCGTCACGTGAGCGCCCCCGGCATGCTGTGGGTCCTGCCCACCGCCACGCTGGACACGCTGGCCAAGACGAACGTCGTGGACGCGAAGGGGGGCACGGTGCCGCTCCTGGAGCACGTCCCGGACGCCTTCGAATCCACCGGGGACCGCGCGCGGCGCGCCAGGGTGGAACAGGAACGGCTGCTCACGAAGCTGGCCACGCTGCTGCCGTCCAGGGCGCTGGAGCCCCTGCACCACGTGCACCGCCAGCTCCAGTCCCCCGAACCCGGCGTCCGCCGCCAGGCCTACGCACAGCTGCCGCACGCGGTGACGACGGCGCTCGATGCCCGTGCGGACACCCGGGAGGCCCTGCACGCCTACGTCGCGCACGCGGTGCGGGTGGAGCGCGCGGCGGTGGATCAAGCCGAAGCGGAGAAGCTGGCCATCGAACGCGAGCGCCTGGTCGCCGTCGAGCTGAAGGGCGCGGGCGGCGCCGCCCAGGGCGTCAAGGACCGGCAGCGCCTCTTCGAGCGCGAGGACGCCATGCAGCGCAAGCTCGCGGTGCTCGACCGCACGGCCCTGCTCCAGCAGGCCCTGGACACCGCCACCAAGCGCCTGCCCACGCCGGACGAGCTCAAGGCCCTGGTCCGCGCGGAGCACACCGAAGCCGCCTTCGCCGCGGCCACCGAGGCGCAGGGCACGCTCAACGACGGACCGTTCGCGGACGTGGATCCGCGCGTCTTCCTGGCGAAGGACCACGAACAGAAGAAGGAGGCGGAGACCACCTGGGCCCGGGGCGCGCTGCGTGAGTCCGGCGCGGCCCGCATGGTGGTGAGCGGCGGCGTGGACTTCCCGGAGGTGGGCGCCGCCCGGCCGGTGGTGAGCCTGCGCACCTCCGCGATGAATGAATCCCTGGGCGACGCGCGCCTGCACGGCTTCCAGTCCAGCAGCGAGCTGCGCGTGCTGGACGGAGAGCTGTCGGTGGAGCCGCGCTGGGGCGTGCCGCGCATCATCGGCTCGCGCCTGACGCTGGTGGGCTACCGCACGCTGCTCCCGGAGCTGCCGCAGCAGCAGCGGTCGTTGTCCGATTCGCTGGGCTGGGGCGCGGAGGCGAGGATGTCCACGGACATCGACCGGCCGCTGCCCTACCGCGCGACGGTGGAGGCGGAGGCGCTGGGCGTGGTGGCGGCCTCGGAGCGCTTCGACACCTTCCTCGCGGTGGGGCTGGGGGCCCAGGCCACCATGGCCTGGACCCGGGGAGAGACGGTCCCGCACGTCGGGCCCCGTCTGTCATTGGCCCATCGCACGGGCCTGCCCGGTCCGGGCAACAGCGCGCTGCGCCTGGAGGCCACGTACGTGCCTTCCTGGCGCATGGGCATCACGCCCGGCTTCACGCACGAGGCGGACGCGACGCTCCAGGTGGAGTGGTACCTGGGGCGCGTCGCCCGCTGGAGCGTGCTGCTCACTCCCCGCGCACAGGTCCACTGGGAGGGGACACTTGCGTCGTGGGCAGGTCCCGGGAGAAGTCTCGCGAGCCTTCCGGAAGGACTGGCGCGACATCGCCTTGCGTTAGGAGTGGAGCTCCGCTGACGTACTGCGTGCGGAAGACGGGGAACTCCCCGGTGAACACCGGACGGCTGGAGGCGCCGCAGAGGGCGCCGATGAACATGCCGATGACGTGCAGCAGCGTCCAGTTCCCCCAACCCAGGCCCAGGAAGATGCGCTCGCCGCCCACGCTGAAGACGTTGAAGGCCACGTAGAACGCGGCGGGCACCACCACCGAGGCGACGAGCGCGGCGCCCAGTGCCCGGCGGGGGCGGCCCGCGTGGAAGCCTCCGAACGTGCCGGCCAGCAGGCCGTTGAACAACGGAATGAAGAACGTGACGGTGCTGATGAGCACCATCGTCAGCACGCTCACGTCGAACCGGTTGTGCTTCAGCGTGAAGCGGCTCTCCTCCACGCGCACGCCGGGCGGAATGGCCACGTAATCGACTTGAGCGTTCCTCAGGTGGAGGTAGTCGCTCGAATTCGTGATGCGATCCGACGCCTCCTTGTAGGTCTCATCCATGGCGCATTGGCCTCCGTGCGGGCGGGGGAAGGACGTGCCCGGACACCTTGGGAGATGGTGCTGGAAGCGGGCGGGTGGAAGGGCTGACGGCTCCACCGGTCCCTGAGAAGGAGGGCGCATGCTCCGCCTGCCCGCCGGGAATTTCCGCGACCCGGCGTAGGGGCGGATTCCATACCCGGGGGCCGTCACACATCGGAGACTTGGCGTCCGGTGGCTGGCGGCTATGCTGCCGCGCCTTCAGACGTACCGCTTCCCAGCCTGGATGGATTCCATGAGCCTTCGCCGCAACCTGCTGACCGTCGCCGTCCTCTCCTCCGCGCTGCTGTCCGCCTGCGCGCTGCGCCCGCGCTACAACGACATCGTGAAGGCGAACGGCGCCACCTCGCTCCAGGAGGGCCAGCTGGTGGTGCTGCGCGTGCTGGACACCGCGACGGGCAAGCCGGTGAAGGGCGCCAAGGTGCTCGGCGGCGAGTACCGCAACCACCTCAACGCGACCACCGATGAGAACGGCGAGTTCTCCATCAAGCTCGACCCGGGCATGGTGAAGGAGAACCCGCTGGTGGAGGTCGTGCTGCCCAAGGGCGTGAGCCACTACAGGCTCCAGGTGGTGCCCTCCGGTCAGGCCCCCGCGCCGGAAGGCGACGCCATCCCGGCTCCGGCTCCCACCGGGTCCTCCACCTCGGAGTCGTCCGCCACGCCCGCGACGCCCGGTTCTCCGTCGGAGACCGCGGCCCCGCCGAACCCCGACTCCACGACGAAGTAGGCTTGGCCGTCAGGTGAACCAGCGCACCAGGCGCCTGCCCTGCAGGCGTCTGAATGCGACCAGCCGCCGCTGGAAGTCCTCGCCAATGGTGACGAAGCGCACGCCGCAGCGTCCCCGCGTGCGCTCTCCCGCGGAGCGGCGGGCCCACATCACCCGGGCCTGGAACGGCACCTCTTCATCCCCCAGCAGCAGCGCGCCTTCCACGAGGTCGCCCGCCTTCATCGGCTGGAGCATCTCCGCGCAGAAGCCGCTCTCCGACACATCCCGCGTGTAGAGCGGCAGCATGCCGCGCAGCCGGACGGCCAGGCGATGCTCGAAGCGGGGCACGGCTCGGGGGAGGTGCATGCCCTGAAGTCTTGCGGATTCCGTCTGGAGAGTAAAATTGCGCCAATAGAAAGCAGGCGGGCAGGCGGACCCTGGATGCAAAGCCTGGGAAACGTTGAGAAATTTCCCTGACAGGAGGGCACGGCCCATGTCGAAGGCATTCACCAAGGAAGACGGGGGCGGCGACGAGGGGCTCACCCCCGCGCGTCCCCGGTCGACGTCGGCGGAGCAGCGCTACATCACCCCGGAGGGCTACCGCGCGCTCCAGGAAGAGCTGCTGGAGCTGCAGGGGCCCGTGCCCCGGGACTGGCCGGAGCTGGAGGCCGGCGTGCGCAAGCGTGAACGGGAGCGCCGCGCGCGCGAGCTCACCGCCATCCTGGAGGACGTGCGCGTGGTGGCGCCGGATCCATCGCAGGCCGGCCGCGTCTTCTTTGGCGCGTGGGTGGTGCTGGAGGACGAGGACGGCGCGCGCATGCGCTACCGCGTCGTCGGTCCGGATGAAGCGGACGTGAAGGCGGGGAGGTTGAGCGTGGAGTCCCCGCTGGCCCGGGCGCTGTTGGGCAAGGAGGCCGGCGAGGCCGTGCAGGTGGAGCGTCCGCGCGGCACGGTGGAGTACGAAATCCTCGCGGTGGAGTACGCGGAGTCCGAAGCCGCGGCGGCCGCGCCTTAGGGCCGCTTCGTTGCGATGACGGTGACGAGCCGGCCGAAGGGCTCCGGCATGTCGCCCTCGCGCACCTCCACGTCGAACCCCGCCGCCTCCAGCAGCGCGCGGGCGCGGGGCACGAGGAACGTCAGGTAGTACATGACGAACGGCGGCTTCCAGAGCGCGTTGCGCACGCGCATGGCGGCGTTGAAGCCCTTTGCCACCCAGTAGCCGGGGTTGAGCGCGGACGGCGGCTGCCCGGTGACGAAGACGAAGCGGCCGCCGGGCTTCAGCGCCCGCGTGATGCCCTCGACGAGGCGCGGCTCGTCCTCCTCCAGGATGTGCCCGAAGGCGCCGAAGCTGGTGACGAGGTCGAACGCCGCGTCGAAGGGCAGCGCCAGCGCGTCCCCCCGCACGAAGTCGAGCGTCGCGTTCCCCGGCGCATCCGCGAGCCGGCGCCGCGCTTCATCCAGCATGCCCTGGCTCAGGTCGAACCCGACGACGCGCTCGCGGCACAGCGGGCGCAGCACGCGCATGGCGGCGCCGGTGCCGCAGCACACGTCCAGCGCGCTGCCCACGCTGCCCACGTGCGCGAGCGCGGCGTGGAGCACCGGATCCGGCGTGCGGAACGGCGTGTGCTCGAACTTGGGCGCGAGCAGGTCGTAGCCCTCCTCCACGGAGGTGAGGGCCTGCCGTGCAAGCTCGCGGAAGGTGGGGCCGTCGCGGTGGAACATGACCGGAGATGTACCCACATCCCCCGGAGCCCGCCACCCCGCGGCCCCTGATGTCGAGAAGGACTCGACGGGATTTGAATGTTCCGGCGGGGGCCCCGTCAGTCAGGACAAGCAACTCGGACGGAGGATGGAAGACATGGCTTTCAAGCTCGGACTCGCGACCCTGGCCTTCGGTGCAATGCTGCTCGGTTCCTCCACGTCGTTCGCGGCGGACTGGCGCGGCCCGACCCGGGCGGACGCGCAGTGGGGCGGCCAGCAGCGGTACTCGGGCGGTTGGGCCTCCGCGCCGCAGGGCCAGGCGTTCCGCTACGACGATGACGACGCGAAGACGCGCCGCTTCATGGGCTGCCGCGGCCCGAACTGCAACTACGGCCCCATGCCGCGCGCGGTGGACTCGCGCGGCCGCTACGAGCTGCAGACGGTGGAGCGCTGGGTGCCGGCGCGCTACGAGCAGGTCTGGGTCCCCGAGCAGTGCGTGTCCCGTGGCCGCCACGGCCGCCACGTGCGGTGCACGCCGGGCTACTACGACCAGCAATATGTGCCGGGCGGCTACCAGGCGGTGACGGAGTGGGTCTGGGTGCCGTACCAGGGGCGCCGCTGGCAGACGGTCGTCTACTACCCGTAAGCCAGCACGCGGAAGAACTCTCAGGGGAAGAACGACGCAGGGGAACGACGCGGGGCGGTGCCTGGAGTGGGGACTCCAGGTGTCGCCCCGCGGTGTTTCGTGCAGGTGCCTTTCGCGGGCGGGCCTGTTAGGCAGGGCCCGCATATGGGGACCGCATTCATCACCGGCGCGGGCGTGCGCGTGGGCAGCGCGGTGGCGCGAGCGCTGGGCCGCGCCGGCTACGACCTGGCGCTTCACGCGAACCGCTCCATGGAGCCGCTGGAGTCACTGGCGGCCGAGCTGCGAGCGCTGGGCCGCGACGTCACGCTCCACGGCGCCGACCTCTCCGATGCCCAGGCCGTGGACGCGCTGGGCGCGGAGGTCCGCGAGGCGCATCCCGCGCTGGACGTGGTGGTCCACAACGCGGGGCTCTACGAGCGGGTGGACTTCGAGGCGGTGACGCGCGAGCAGTACCGCCGCATGCTCGCGGTGAACGTGGACGCGCCGTTCTTCCTCACGCAGGCGCTGTTGCCGTCGCTGCGCGCGGGCAAGGACCCGCTGGTGGTGCACCTCACCGACATCGGTGGGGAGCGGGCGGTGAGCCACTACGCGCACTACTCGGTGAGCAAGGCGGGGCTGGTGATGCTGACGCGCGCGCTGGCGGTGGAGCTGGCGCCGCACGTGCGCGTCAACGCCATCTCGCCGGGCGTGGTGGCCTTCCCGGAGGACTTCGACGAAGCGGCGCGCCAGGACGTGCTCCAGCGCGTGCCCATGGGGCGCGAGGGCAGCGTGGAGGACGTGGCGCGCACGGTGGTGTTCCTCGCGCGCGAGGCGCCTTATCTCACCGGGCAGGTCATCGCCGTGGATGGTGGAAGGAGCGCGCAGCTGTGAGCCATGAATCCGTGTGGAACCACCCGGTGGTCACCGACGCGCAGGGCCGTCCGCTGGACGTGATGGAGCTGCGCGGGCTCACGGTGGACGTCATCGTGGGCCTCTACAACCGCGAGCGCGTGACGCCGCAGCCGCTGCGCCTGGACGTGGCGCTCTTCCTGGATGCGAGGCAGGCGGCGGTGGGCGGGAGGCTGGCGAACACGGTGCATTACGGACGGCTGGCCGGAGAGCTGCGCTTCCTCCTGGATGCGTGCCGCTTCGAGCTGTTGGAGTCCGCGGCGGAGGCGGTGTGCCGCTACCTGCTGGCGCCGCCCACGGACGCCGCGCCGCACGCGCTCCTGCACGCGGCCACGGTGCGGGTCACCAAGCCGGAGGCGCTGACGGGCTGGGCCATCCCGTCGCTCCAGGTGCACCGCACCGCGGAGGAGATGGTGTACCGCACGGAGGCGAAGGCCTTTGGCCACGTGGACGTCATCCACGAGGGCGCGACCTACGGCGTGTACCGGCTGCGCGTGGAGGCGGGGAAGGCCATCCCGCCGCGAGCGGACGGCCACACGGAGGGCATGGAGCTGGTGC
>NZ_RAWL01001110.1:0-445 GCF_003668885.1 Corallococcus sp. AB049A
GCTGTAGACGTCGTGCTGCATTGAGTACGTTTCCTCGGGTGATGCGCCTTGTCGGGTCGGGTGACGATACAAATCGTGCGACTGGACCGCATCGCCGAGCCTGTAAGTGTCTCCGGCTGCTGCTCGGAGCCACTGGAAGCCGACGAGATAGGAGTCTCCGGCCTCGGTGGTGATGATCGTCTCTGGTCGAATGTTCTTGTGTACGAAAGATGCGCTGTGGAGGAAGATGATTGATCTTGCAATATTCTTGCCGACTCTCATGCGGTATGTCAATGACTTTGCGTGAGTGCCTCGAGCAGTAGATCTCGGAGAGATCGGATGTTCAACTGGTATCGGGATTCATCAGTGTCGAGTCTTATGTCCTTTCGGGTATACTCACTTGGTCGTCGGAAGCATCGAGACCCAGATCTTGAGATTGATCCATGATCGGTGGCTTGAAGAGGAC
>NZ_RAWL01001111.1:0-445 GCF_003668885.1 Corallococcus sp. AB049A
GAAACCAACGACGACGGCACCACCACCCGCCGCAACAACACCACCGCCAACCGCTACACCGGCAGTGCCGGCAGCGCGCTGCAGCTGGGCGAACACCGCCAGCTGACCGCGACGGTGCGTACGGAACGCGACGACTTCGCCACCTACGACCGCCAGAGCTCGTTCGGTCTGGGTTACGGCACCCGCCTGTGGAACACCGAGCGCTTCCCGTTCGACGCGCAGATCGGCCCCGGTGTGCGCCGCACCCACAGCACCGAGGACGACCGCACCCGCACCGGCCTGATCGGCCGTGGCCTGTTCGACATGAAGTATTCGCTGACTGACAACACCGACCTGGTCAACACGCTGCTGGTCGAATCCGGTTCGTACAACACCTTCGGCCAGAACGACTTCGGTGTCTCGGTGAGCATGAACGAGCACCTGGCACTGAAGGCCGGCTGGCAGG
>NZ_RAWL01001112.1:0-445 GCF_003668885.1 Corallococcus sp. AB049A
GGGTGGATATCGTATCAGACGTCGCAGAGGCGGATCGCCTCGCGCAATGAGGCAACGGGATCGGGCGCTGCAGGCGTGAATTCCTGCGCCAGATACCCCTTGAAACCGGTGTCGCGGATCGCGCGACAGATGGCCGGATAGTGGAGTTCCTGCTGGTCTCCAATCTCGTTCCGGCCCGGCACGCCCGCAGTGTGGTAATGCTTGAAGCAGGCGTGATGCTTGCCGATGGTGGCGATGATGTCGCCCTCCATGATCTGCATGTGGTAGATGTCGTAGAGCAGGCCGAAGTTGTCCGAGCCGAGCCGCTGGCACAGCTCCACGCCCCAGGCGGAGTGATCGCACAGGTAGTCGTGGTGATCGACCCTGGAGTTCAGCAGCTCCATCACCAGCACGACGCCGCGCTTCTCGGCATGCCCGAGGATGCGCTTGAGGCCGGCTTCGGCAT
>NZ_RAWL01001113.1:0-444 GCF_003668885.1 Corallococcus sp. AB049A
GGGTGCAGCAAAACCTGTGCATATTTTGACACCAACCGCAACAACACGTCGTGTCTTGAATATGACAGCATTGACTGTCGCAGAAATTCAGCAAAGCGGTGGCTAATTCTTTAAACTTAAGAGATTAGAAAAGCTTAACTTTGTGACTTGAGAAAACCTCTGTTCTGTAGCATCATGAGCTTAAGAACAGAGGTTTTTTCATGCATGTTTATTTAGTAGGCGGTGCCGTACGCGATTTTTTACTTGGGCACCCCTATCACGAAAAAGATTATGTCGTGGTGGGAGCAACACCACAGCAATTGCTTGATCAGGGCTATCAGCCTGTTGGTAAAGATTTTCCTGTATTTCTACATCCACAAACCAAAGATGAATATGCCCTTGCGCGTACCGAACGTAAATCGGGTATCGGCTATCATGGTTTTCAATTTTTTACCGATCCAGACG
>NZ_RAWL01001114.1:0-444 GCF_003668885.1 Corallococcus sp. AB049A
GAGTTGGTTGTGTGAAGGGAGTGGTAAAAGAGTTAACAATAATAAATAAAAATAAATAAAATAAACAAAAAAAGAGAAAAATGAACAAAGAAAATAGGAAAAAACAATATTTATAGTGGTTGAAAAATGGCTTCTAGATTTTTTTGCGGAGGCGGATCACTGCATGAGATACGCTCACAATAAAGATTCTACGCGTAATATTAGTCGGTTTAGAAATGGTGCCAATGCCCGAAACAGCGTGAGTATCCGTACAAATCCCCGTCAAACAACAGATGTCACTTGTTATTAAGTAATTACAGTTATAAATATCTGTTCTGAAAGGTCCTCGTGTTGCGTACTCGCATAAAACAGTATTGTGTCGGTTGTGAGTGTGTGACTTGTGGGTGATTGTCGTTCATCCAGCTTCAAAGTGTTTCACAAACTCCAGAATCACAAGAATCGCAA
>NZ_RAWL01001115.1:0-444 GCF_003668885.1 Corallococcus sp. AB049A
ATCATACTTTATCTCAAAGCTTGTGGATGTTGACATTTTGCCGACTTGCTTACAACTGCTTACGCCTTTCATTTTTTCTATATTGTCGGCAATCATTTTTAAATCGCCGGAGCAGGTAATGCCTGATACTTTTACAGTAACAGTTGTATCGTTAGGATTTGAAGTTTTTGATTGTGGGTTAGGGGTTTGGGCACAACTAACCTGTGCAATTGTGAACGACACTGCCAACAGCAATACCGATACACTGAAATATTTTGATTTCATTGAAATTATTTTAGCATTAATGAATAGCGAAACTGCCTTAATAAAATATATCAAAGCAAAAAATCTAATACCAGATAAGAAAATTCATTAAGCTATCTTAGGCGGTTGCCAAAAGTCAGGAGCGAATTGCGAGTAGAAGTTTTCGGAAAATGGAGTAAAGTTATTTGAATATAAGTGAGG
>NZ_RAWL01001116.1:0-444 GCF_003668885.1 Corallococcus sp. AB049A
GACCACCCTGGCACTGAACGTGAAGTTCTGATGTAGCTTCGCTCCACCACGGCGGCAGGCTCTCCTGCCGCCGTTTTTGTTTCCGGCGATACTCACCCCATGGCAACCCGTACCCCCATCGACAGCGACGCCCTGGCCGAGCTGCTGCAGCACGATCCGCAGGCCGCGTTCGCACGCGTGCGCGACGCTGCGCAGGCTGGACAGGTCGATGCACAGCTGCTGCTCGCGCAGATGCACATGGAAGGCAAAGGCACCGCACAGGACGCCTCGGCGGCGCTGCTCTGGTACGAAACCGCCGCCAACAACGGCGCGCCGATGGCGATGAACATGCTCGGCCGCTGCCATGAGCTGGGCCACGGCACGGCGGTCAACCTGGCGCTGGCGGCGGTGTGGTACCGGCGCGCGGCCGACACCGGCCTGGACTGGGGCCTGTACCTGTCTCTT
>NZ_RAWL01001117.1:0-444 GCF_003668885.1 Corallococcus sp. AB049A
GTCCGGACGACGTCGTCGGCTTCGAAAAATTCATCGAAAGAGGGCGAGCGATCTGGGATCTCGCCGGCGAGTTCTTCCTCACGCAATCGCCGGAACAGATTCTCAAATCGAGCGACCGCAAGCTGATCGACGGCCTGCGGATGGCCACCATCCCGTTCCGCATCGGCATGTTCCGCAAGTTCGCGAGTGTCGTGGACCGCCATGTGAAACATCCGCGGCTCCGCGAGATTCTCTACCAGTACGCGACCTACAGCGGCGCAAGCCCTTTCCTCGCGCCATCGACGTTGAACGTCATCCCCTTCTGCGAACTCCATTTCGGCGGCTGGTCCGTCCGCGGAGGCATGTACCAGATCGCACTTTCACTCGAACGGGTCGCGACGAAGCTACGCGTCAACATCCGACTCAGCACCACTGCATCGCAAATCCTTCTTAACGATCCCTCAC
>NZ_RAWL01001118.1:0-443 GCF_003668885.1 Corallococcus sp. AB049A
GGGGTTCGATGAAATCCAGTTCGACTATCTGCGCTTTCCGGACGCCAATGGCTTGCAGTTTCATCAGGCCAATACGCAAGCACATCGGGTTGCGGCCATCACGGGGTTCCTTGCGCGGGCGAGAGAACGGCTGCGGGCGTACAACATTTACCTGGCGGCGGATATTTTCGGCTACGTCTGCTGGAACACCGACGACACGGCGATTGGCCAGCAGATCAACACGCTGGGCGCCGTGGTCGATTACATCTCGCCCATGCTGTACCCCTCCGGCTTCACATGGGGCCTGCCGGGCACCAGAAAGCCGACTGAGCAGCCCGGCGAGATCGTCTCGCGTTCGCTGGCTGAAGCGAAGCGCCGCACAGGTTTGCCGGGAGAGCGGTTCCGGCCTTGGCTGCAAGCGTTCCGGGACTATGCCTTTGATCATCGCGAGTTCAACGCCGAGA
>NZ_RAWL01001119.1:0-443 GCF_003668885.1 Corallococcus sp. AB049A
CTTCGACAGCTCGCAGCTGACGGGCGCAACGGTCACCCTGACCAACCGCCAGCCGGGTGATGCGCTGAACCTGGGCAACAGTGTCAACGGCATCACGATCAACGCCAACAGCACAGACGGCAAGGTAGTCCTGACCCTGAGCGGCGCTGCGTCGCTGGCCGACTATATCCAGGCGATCAAGAACATCACCTTCATCAACAGCAGCGAGAACCCGAGCACCACGCCTCGCATCATCACCGTGACGGTGACCGACGGCGTTAATACCTCGAACACCGCCACGACAACGGTGAATGTGATCGCTGTCAACGACGCACCGGTCGCCACTGGCGGCGCCGTCACTGGCGTCGAAGACACGCCGCTGGTGCTGACCTGGAACGACTTCAACATTTCCGACGTCGACAGCGCCCTGTCGAGCCTGGGTGTGACCTTCACCCAGCTGCCAG
>NZ_RAWL01000112.1:0-21723 GCF_003668885.1 Corallococcus sp. AB049A
CGACATCTCCACGCGGACGTGCGCCACGGCCAGCCTCCGCAGCCATTCCTCCCGCGCCCGTCCGGGGGAGTCCGCGTCGGCGCGGGCGGCCTGGTCCAAGGCGGCCTCCACCTCGGGCCCCTGCGCGTGCATCCGCCGGCACAGCGACGCCACTGGGGCCAGCGGCACTGGCACGGGCGCGGTGTCCTTCTCCACGGCCATCGCCAGCATCCGCTCCCAGGCGGTGGCCTCCTCGGGGCTCTCCGGGGGCCTCGCGGGCTGCCCCAGCTGGCGGGCCAGCGCCACCGCCGCACGGAGCATCAACGTGGAGAAGGCGTTGCTCGAGATGCCGTACCAGGCCGCGCACTCCTCCTGGGAGCGGCGCTCCACCAGCCGGCGGATCAACACGGCGGCCGTGCGGGGCTCCAGGGCCCGGAGGGCCTGGGAGAGGGCCTCGGGCGACAGGCGGGCGGCATCAGGGACGGAGGCAGTCACGGGGCTCCATTCTGCGGCATCCGCCCGGGGTTTTCGCGGGCTCCTACCGGGGGCGTGCCCCGGCTTCCGGCCGATTTCTTGAGGCGGATCGCTCCGCCCCTAGACTGTTGGACCATGTTGCAACGTGTGGCACTGCTGCTGCTCCTGCTCGCGTCGTCGCGGGCGTCCGCCGTGGAGACGATGCGCATTGCCATGGACGACCCCGGCGACGAGGTCCGCGTGAGCGGCCGGGGCCTGGGCTTCGGCCCGGATGCCGAGGACGGCACCTTCGTCGCCGTCACCGCGGGCCAGGCCACCGTGCGCCGCCGCAACGGCAAGCTGGAGGTCAACGGGGCGCCGGTGATTGGGGAGGCCATCCGCTTCCGTGGCGGACTGGAGGCCACCGACGCGGGCGGCCCCGGCAACGAACCCCTGAAGGCGGGCAGCGCGCAGGTGCGTGGCGACGTCGTCGTGCGCCTGTTCAAGAACAGCCTCCAGCTCATCAACGTCATCCCCCTGGAGGACTACCTCGCGGCGGTGCTCGGCAGCGAGATGCCCGTGTCCTTCCCCCTGGAGGCCCTCAAGGCCCAGGCCGTGGCCGCGCGGACGTACGCGCTCCAGAAGAAGCTGGATGCGTATGGCGCCGCCTTCCACATGGGCAGCAGCGTGCTCCACCAGGTGTACGGCGGCGTGAACCGCGAGGACGCCAAGACGCGCGCCGCCGTGGAGGCCACGCGCGGGGAGGTGCTCACGTACGACCTGGCCCCCATCGAGGCGTACTTCCATGCTTCCTGCGGCGGGCGCACCGAGTCCGGTCAGGACGCGCTCCAGCGGAACCTGCCGTACCTGCAGCCCGTTGACTGCCCCTGCGGCAAGCTGCCCGCCAGCCGCTGGACGGCGACCCTGTCCGAAGCCGAGCTGCGCGGCGCGCTGAAGTCCGCGCCCCATGGCATGCGCGTCTCCGGCCGCACGCCCACGCACCGGGTGACCCGCGTGACGCTGCCGGATGGCACCGCGGTGGACGGCGTGACGTTCCGCCGCAAGCTGGGCTACACGCGCCTCAAGAGCCTGGACTTCGACGTGGAAGCCTCCGGCAAGAACTACGTGTTCACCGGACGTGGCTTCGGCCATGGGGCGGGGCTGTGCCAGTGGGGCGCCAAGGCCCTCGCCGACCAGGGCAAGACGTACCGGGAAATCCTTTCCCACTACTACCCGGGCGCCGAGTTCCAGCAGCTCTACTGAGGCCCTCGCCGGTTCCGTGAGGGCGCGGGGGCTGCTACAAGCGCCAACCCCGTGTCGCCCCTCCTCTCCGACTACGATTTCGAGCTCCCCGAGGCGCAGATCGCCCAGGCCCCGCTTCCCGACCGGGACGCGTCCCGCCTGATGGTCGTCAGCCGCGCCACCGGCGCCTGGAGCCACCAGCACTTCACCGGCCTGCCGGACCTCCTGCGCGAGGGCGACCTGCTCGTCGTCAACGACGCGCGCGTCATCCCCGCGCGCCTGCTGGGCCAGAAGAGCGGCACCGGCGGCCGCGTGGAGCTGCTGGTGGTGCGGCCCGCCGCCGCGGCCACGCTGACGTCCGCGGCGCTCGGTGGTGCGCCCGAGTCCCTGGAGTGGGTCTGCCTGGGGCAGGCATCCAAGGGGCTCAAGCCCGGCCAGTCCGTCACCTTCGCCGGGGGCCTGTCCGCCGAAATCCTGGAGGCTCTGGGGGGAGGGGAGTACCGGGTGCGCTTCCATGCCGCGCCGGGAACATCGCTCGCCAGCCTCCTGGACGCGGCGGGCCGGCTGCCCCTGCCTCCGTACATCACCCGCGAGCCCGAGGCCGCGGACGCCGAGCGCTACCAGACCGTGTACGCCCGCGCGTCCGGCGCCGTGGCCGCGCCCACCGCCGGCCTGCACTTCACGCCCGAGGTCTTCGCGAAGCTCGAGGCCAAGGGTGTCCGGCGCGCGGAGGTGACGCTCGACGTGGGGCCCGGCACCTTCCTCCCCGTGCGCGAGGAGGTGCTGGACAAGCACCACATGCACCCGGAGCGCTTCACCGTGCCCCAGGCCACCGCCGACGCCGTGAACGCCGCGAAGGCGGAAGGCCGCCGCGTGGTCGCCGTGGGCACCACCGTGGTGCGCACGCTGGAGTCCGCCACCGACCCGGACACGGGCCGGCTGCGCAGCGGACCGGGCGAGACGTCCATGTTCATCCGGCCCGGCTACGCCTTCCGCCAGGTGGACGTGCTCCTCACGAACTTCCACCTCCCGCGCTCCACGCTGGTGATGCTGGTGAGCGCGCTCCTGGGCCGTGAGCGCACGCTCGCCGCGTACCAGGAGGCCGTGCGCGCGGGCTACCGGTTCTTCAGTTACGGCGATGCCATGTTGGTGAAGGAGTGAGTGCCGTGGTCGACGAGCAGCGCAAGGAGAAGGGCGATACCCGCGTGCCCCCGGGGCTGGTGCGCTTCGAGCTGTTGCACGAGGACGCGAGCGGCACCAAGGCGCGCCGCGGCCGGCTGCACACGCCGCATGGCCCCATCGAGACGCCCATCTTCATGCCCGTGGGCACCGTGGGCAGCGTCAAGGGCGTGGGCCCGGACGACCTGAAGACCCTGGACGCGCAGATCATCCTGGGCAACACGTACCACCTGATGCTCCGCCCCACGGACGCGCTCGTCGGGGAGATGGGCGGCCTGCACCGCTTCATCTCCTGGGACCGGCCCATGCTCACCGACAGCGGCGGCTTCCAGGTGTTCAGCCTGTCGGAGAAGCGCAAGATCACCGAGGAGGGCGCCGCCTTCCAGTCGCACCTGGACGGCTCGCGGCACTTCCTGTCGCCGGAGCGCTCCATTGAAATCCAGGAGACGCTGGGCGCGGACGTCATCATGGCGTTCGATGAGTGCCCGCCGTCCACCGAGGACCGGGCCTACCTGGAGAAGTCCCTGGCGCGCACCACGCGCTGGCTGCACCGGTGCGTGAAGGCGTGGGGCCGCGAGCGCTCGTCGCTCTTCGGCATCGTGCAGGGCGGCCTCCATGATGACCTGCGCAAGCGCCACGCGGAGGAGGTGTGCGCGGTGGACCTGCCCGGCTACGCGCTGGGCGGCTACTCCGTGGGCGAGGCGCCCGAGGCCATGCACGCGGGCGTGGCCTACTCGGCCCCGCTGCTGCCCCGGGACAAGCCCCGCTACCTCATGGGCGTGGGCACGCCGCTGGACCTGGTGACGTGCGTGGAGCACGGCGTGGACATGTTCGACTGCGTGCTGCCCACGCGATGCGCGCGCAACGGGTTGCTCTTCACCTCGGAGGGCAAGCTGGTCATCCGCAACGCGGCCTACGCCAAGGACCCGCGGCCGGTGGACCCGGCGTGCTCCTGCTACACCTGCCGCAACTTCAGCCGGTCCTACCTGCGCCACCTGTTCGCGGCGGGGGAAATCCTGGCGATGCGGCTCAACACGCTGCACAACCTGCACTACTTCCTGGACCTGATGGCCCAGGTGCGCAGGGCCATCGCCGAGGACCGCTTCGCCGCGTTCGCCCGGGACTTCCGGGCGAGGGCTCAGGCCCAGGAAGCGGAGCGCAAAGGCGGCCGGTGAGCGGGCAACGGGTTTACCGCGCTTCCGGCGTTCACTTGCTCACATGGGGCGCCCTTGCTAAGAGGCCACCCTTTCGGATGTTTTGACCCCACCCGTACGCCGGGTCGGGGCCGCTTACCCGAGTCCTTCCCTTCCACCGACGAGGCAGTACGTGGCTGACAGTTTCCTGATTCTCGCGCAGGCCGGGGCCGGCGGTTCCCCCCTGGGGACCTTCGGCTTCCTCGCCGTGCTGGTGGCCATCATGTACTTCGTGATGATCCGCCCCCAGCAGAAGCAGCTCAAGGAGCACCGCAACCTGCTGGCGGGGCTGAAGAAGGGCGATGACGTCGTGACGTCCGGCGGCATCCTCGGGCGCATCCACCAGGTGGACGACTCCACCGTGACGCTGGAGATCGCCAGCGGGGTGCGCGTGCGCGTGCTCAAGACGGCTGTCAGTGCGAAGGGGGCCGTTCCGGTGGCAGGCGCCCCGGCGGCCACCCCCGCTGAGAAGAAGGAGGAGAAGTAATGGACCGCGGCTGGTGGTGGAAGTTCGGAATGATCGTCGCGGTGACGCTGGGGACGATCTGGTTCCTCGTCCCGACGTACTACTCGCTGGTCGTGCTGGACCGGAACGAGCGCAACAACATCGCCGTGCTGGAGCAGCGGCTGCCCGCGTGGGCGCCCCCCGCCAGGTACCGCCTCAACCTGGGGCTGGACCTGCAGGGCGGCATCCACATGGTGATGCGGGTGGACACCAAGACGGCCCTGCAGAAGCGCACCGAGCGCCGCGGGACGCAGATCGCCACCTACGTCAACGACAAGAAGCTGGGTGAGGTGACCGCGGACACGGACCCGGAGCGGCTGCAGCTGGTGCTGACCGCGAAGGACCCGGCGACCATGGACGCCATCCAGAAGGAGGTGCTGGCCACCTTCACGGACTTCACCCTGGAGTCCCGCAACGGCGGCACGCTGGTGCTCAAGCCGGACGAGGGCCAGGTGAACCGCTTCCGCGACGAGGCCGTGGACCAGGCGATGCTCGTCATCCGCCGCCGCATCGACAAGTGGGGCGTGGCGGAAGTGGACGTGCGCAAGCTGGGCACGGACTCCATCCAGATTTCGCTGCCCGGCCGCAGCAACCCGGAGCAGGCCAAGGAGCTGGTGGGCACCACCGCGCAGCTGGAGTTCCGGATGGTGGACGACACCAACCCGCAGGTGTTCGCGCAGATGTACCAGCAGAACCCGCCCCCGGCGGAGAGCAAGATCACCCTGGTGGAGGACGAGGGCTTCCCGCAGCTGTCCTCGCCCAACCGCGAGGCGCTGCTGGCGTACGCGAAGGACAAGACGCCAGAGGGCCGCGACGTCGTCACCGAGTGCGTGGCGAACCCGGTGAAGAAGAACGACTGCATCGCGTACCGCAGCTACCTGCTGGACAAGAACGTGCCGCTCACGGGCGAGAGCCTGGCCGGCGCGGACGCGTCCGTCAGCCAGATGAACGAGCCGGAGGTGAACATCGCGTTCGACCCGGCCGGCGCGCGTGAGTTCGAGAAGCTCACCGAGGCCGCCGTGGGCCGCCGGATGGCCATCGTGCTGGACGACAACGTGCACACCGCCCCGCGCATCAACGAGAAGATTGGCGGCGGCCGCGCGCGCATCACCATGGGCCGCGCCGGTGCGCGCAGCTTCGAGGAGTGGCTGGGCGAGGCGCAGACGCTGGCGCTGGTGCTCAAGGCGGGCGCGCTGCCCGCGCCGGTGACGGTGGGCGAAATCCGTCAGGTGGGCGCGACGCTGGGCGACGAGCTCATCAAGAAGGGCAGCCTGGCCGCGCTGGTGGGCCTGGCGCTCGTGGTGGTCTTCATGGCCATCTACTACCGCAAGTCCGGCCTCATCGCGGACGTGGCGCTGCTGCTCAACGGCCTGCTCATCCTGGCGGGCCTGGCGTTCTTCAACGCCACGCTGACGCTGCCGGGCATCGCGGGCTTCGTGCTGACGCTGGGCATCGCGGTGGACGCGAACGTGCTCATCAACGAGCGCATCCGTGAAGAGCTGTCCCACGGCAAGTCCGCGCGCGCCGCGGTGGACCAGGGCTACGACCGCGCCTTCTGGACCATCTTCGACGCGCACGTGACGACGCTCATCGCGGGCTTCATCCTGTTCTTCACGGGAACGGGTCCGATCCGCGGCTTCGCCACCACGCTCATCGTGGGTCTGCTCGCGTCGCTGTTCACGTCCATCGTCGTGACGCGCGTCATCACGACCTACTTCGTCCACGGCCGCAACGCGCAGTCGGTGTCCGTCTAACCGGCCCCCAGCGCCTTCGGGAAATCCGCCATGCAGATTCTCAAGCACAAGACGCACATCGACTTCATTGGGAAGCGCAAGCCGGCGCTCTTCATCTCCACGCTCATCAACCTGGCCATCATCGTCGGCATCGCCGCGGTGGGGTTCAACTTCGGCGTGGACTTCGCCGGCGGCACGGTGGTGGAGCTGAAGTACAACACGCCCACCACCGCGGCGCAGGTCCGCGAGAAGGCCCAGGCCGGCGGGCTGCACGACGTCAGCGTGCAGGGCATTGGCTCGGCGGACGAGAACTCCTTCCTCCTGCGCATGGGCGGCGTCACGCAGCTCACGGAGGAGAGCGCCGAGCGCGCGAAGACGGCCATCCAGGGCCTGGGCGAGGTGCGCAATGTCTACGCCGACATGGCGAACGGCATCGTGAACTTCCGCTCCGCGCAGCCCATGTCCGCGGAGGCCGTGAAGAAGGCCGTGCAGGACGGCGCGGGCATTGGCGTGCAGGAGGTGCGTGACCTGGGCGCGAACCAGGGCGGCACCGGCTACGACTACCAGGTCGTCGCGAGCGGCATGGCGGACAAGGTGTTCGCCGCGCTGAGCGCCGGTTCGGACAAGCCCAACTTCGAGCAGCGCCGCGTGGACTACGTGGGTCCGCAGGTGGGCAAGCAGCTGCGCAACCGCGGCATCATGGCGCTGGTGTACTCGATGGTCGCCATCCTCATCTACGTGGCGTTCCGCTTCGACTTCAAGTTCGGCCCGGGCGCGCTGCTCGCCATGCTCCACGACGTCATCATGGTGGCGGGCTACTACCTGGTGAGCCAGCGCGAGTTCAACCTCACGTCCATCGCCGCGCTGCTCACCATCGTGGGCTACTCGGTGAACGACACCATCGTCATCTACGACCGCATCCGCGAGGACATGGCGAAGTACAAGGGCAAGCCGCTGCCGGAGATCATCAACATCGCCGTCAACGACACGCTGGGCCGCACCATCCTCACCTCCGGCGTGACGGCGCTGTCGCTCATCGGTCTGCTCATCTTCGGCGTGGGCGAGATCTTCGACTTCGCCATGGCGATGCTGGTGGGCATCCTCGTGGGCACGTACTCGTCCGTGTACATCGCCAGCCCGCTGGTCATCTGGCTGGATGAGCGCGCGCACTCCCGCGAGGCGCACCACGGCGGCAAGCAGGAGCCGAAGACGGCCTAGCGCTGTCGCCGGTGCCTTGAAGTGACGAGGGCCCTCTTCCCCAACGTGGGAGCGAGGGCCCTTCGCTTTTCTTCAGAAGCGCGCGCCCAGGGTGAGCGACGCGTCCATCAAGCCGCCGCCGTTGTCGTCCGTGGAGGCGACGTTGGCGAAGTCCTGGTCGATGAGGAGGCGGTACGTTCCGCGCACGCCGGCGGTGAGGCCGCCGGTGTTGAACTCCAGGCCCACCGCGAGCGGTATCTCCTCCATCAGGTCGCTGTCGTAGAGCCCCGCGCCCGCGCCGCGCACGTCCACGTAGGACAGGCCCAGGCCCACGCCCGCGAAGGGGCGCACCGCGGTGAGGAAGGGCGGGGACACCTTCACCAGCGCGCTGCCGCCATTGCGCACCAGCGAGGGCGCGTCGAACAGGCGCGTGTCCGCGACCTTGTTCTGCGAGCCCTCGTAGCCCACTTCAAAGCCGAGGAAGGTGGTGGGCTGGAGGTTGAGCGTCAGGCCCCACAGCGGGCCGGTGCTGGACAGGTTGCCCAGGTCCCCCGTGTAGTCGCCAATGCCACCGCGCAGGAAGACGTTCACGTCCCCCTGCTTCTTGTCAGCGGCGAGCACGGGCGCGGCGCACAACACGACGGCTGTCAGGGCACCGCCCTGGAGAAACCTGCGAAGCATGCGGACCTCCCTGTCCACGGGTGTGCACTCAAGCTGGCCACCGCGCACCCGCCGTGCAGGTTCACAGCAGGGAGGCAGCCGAGCGCACGTCTGAACACGCGTGCAGGAGGGTGGTGTGAGTGGGCGGGTTGGACTGCCTTGGTCGGACGTCTGAGGTACTGTGCTTTTCCATGCGGTGGTTGCTTCCAGATGTCGTCGAGCAGGAGGTCGGTTCGCTCGCGGGTGAGCTGTCACTTCACCCGTTGGCGGCGAGGGTGTTGCTCCACCGTGGCTACCGCACGCCGGAGGCGGCGTCGGCCTTCCTGTCGGACCGGCTGGCGGACCTGCCGGACCCGTTCCGGATGAAGGGCATGGGCCCCGCGGTGGAGCGCGTGCTGCGCGCGGTGCGGCTCAAGGAGAAGGTGACGCTCTACGGGGACTACGACGTGGACGGCGTGTCCTCCACGTCGCTCATGTACCTGTTCCTCAAGGAGCTGGGCGCCACCCCCGCCACGTACATCCCGCACCGGCTGGATGAGGGCTACGGCCTCAACCTGGGCGCGGTGGAGCGCATCGCGCAGGACGGCACGCGCCTCCTGGTGACGCTGGACTGCGGCATCACCTCCGTGGCGGAGATTGCCCGCGCGAAGGAGATGGGCCTGGACGTCGTGGTGGTGGACCACCACACCGTGCCGCCCACGCTGCCGCCCGCCACCGCGGTGCTCAACCCGCACCAGCCCGGCTGCGAGTACCCCACCAAGGTGCTGTGCGCCGCGGGCGTCGCCTTCAACCTGTGCATGGGCCTGCGCAAGCGGCTGCGCGATGACGGCTTCTTCGCCACGCGCAAGGAGCCCAACCTCAAGGCGCTGATGGACCTGGTGGCGCTGGCCACCGTGGCGGACGTGGTGCCGCTCACCGGCGCCAACCGCATCCTCGTGGCGCACGGCCTCCAGGAGCTGTCCCAGGGCCGCCGTCCCGGCATCCGCGCGCTGAAGGAGGTGGCCGGGCTGGAGCCGGACGCCGCCGTCACCGCCGGCCAGGTGGGCTTCCGCCTGGGGCCCCGCATCAACGCCGCGGGCCGCCTGCATGACGCGTCGCTGGGCCTGCAACTGCTCTGCGCGGACTCCGTGGAGACGGCGCGCTCGCTGGCGCAGGTGCTGGACCGCGCGAACGCGGAGCGGCAGGGCATTGAGAGCGGCATCCTCACGCAGGCGCTGGCGCAGGCGGAGGAGCACAAGGACTCGCGCGGCTTCGTGCTCTACGACGAGGGCTGGCACCCGGGCGTCATCGGCATCGTCGCGTCACGCGTGGTGGAGCGCTACCACCGGCCCACGGTGATGGTGGGCGTGAAGGACGGGGTGGGGAAGGGCTCGGCGCGCAGCATCGAGGCGTTCCACCTGTACGACGCGCTCACCGGCTGCTCGGACCTGCTCACGCGCTACGGCGGCCACAAGCACGCGGCCGGCCTCACCATCGACGCGAAGCAGCTGCCCGCCTTCCGCGAGGCCTTCGCGAAGATTGCCCTCCAGCGCCTGACGCCGGAGGACATGATTCCGCGCTGCCGCGTGGACGCGGTGGTGAACCCGCGCGACCTGGACGCGACGGCGGTGGAGTCCCTGCAGCGGCTGGGGCCCTTTGGTCAGGGCAACCCGGAGCCGGTGCTGGTGCTGCGCGGCCAGCAGGCCCGGCCCCGCGTGCTGCCCGCGAAGTCCGGGGCGCCTGGCGCGGGGCACCTGAAGCTGGCGCTCGTGGACGCGCCGGAGCTGGATGCCATTGGCTTCGGCATGGCGGACCGCGTGTCGCTGGTGGAGGGGCCGGTGGACCTGGCCTTCCAGGCCGGCTTCGACACCTTCCGGGGCCAGCGCAAGCTGTCCCTGCGCCTCAAGGACGTGCGTCAGGCCGCCTGACGCACGCGCAGTCCCCTCTTAAGCGAGCCCCCAGCGCACCCGGCCCGGCGACATCAGCGCGCCGGCCCGCGCCATCTCGTTGAGGCGGAAGCGCTCCGCCTGACGCTCGAAGGCGCTGCGGCAGCCCTCCGAGCAGAAGAAGTACCGGCGCTTCTTGTACTCCGACGAGGGATGGCCCTCCGGGGCCTCCAGGTGCCTTCCGCACACCGGATCCCAGTGCTTGGTGTTGCCGTGCCCGTGTTCCTGTTCGCCGTTCATCTTCCACCTCCGACCCGACCGCCCCCAACGCCCACCGGCCGCGAATGTAAGCAGGGGGCGTGCCAGGGATCCATCTCCTTGGAACGCCAATGACAGTGCGTGCGTCCGGGACGGGAAGGAGGGGAAAAAGTTCAGCCCCCGCTACCGCTTCCGGAAGGGGAAGGGCGCGGGGGCCGAAGGGGCCTGCCGGGCTGCGCGTCAGAAGCCGATGCCGGCGCTGCCACCCAGGAAGAAGTCGTTGGCGTAGCCGCGGCGCAGGCCGGTGGCCTCGATGCGGAAGGTGAGGTGGAGCGAGCGCGACAGGGCGGGCCGGCCGCGGATGCCCAGGCCGTACTGCACCACGGGCTTGAGGCCGTTCACCTTGGTCTCGTCCTCGCCCACGGTGATGCCGGTGTTCTGGTACGCGAGTCCGCCACCGGCCTGGAGGAACAGACCGAAGGGCGAGTCGCCGAAGCGGAACAGCCAGGCGGGCGCGAGCGTGAAGTAGTGAAGCCGCGTGTCCCCCTTGATGAATTCCGTGCCGTCACTGAGGCTGCCGTAGAGCCAGCGCAGGTCCGCGAAGAGGGCCTCGCGCAGGGTGTCGTGCTCCGTGAAGAAGTTGCGGCCGAACTCCCAGGTGGCGCGCACGCCCAGGCCGGGCTTGTTGTCGGAGAAGTCGCCGCGGGCGCTGTCGATCATCAACAGGCCGCCCACCAGTTCCACCGCCACGCCCAGGTTGGGGTCGTCCAGGCGGGACATGCCCCGGAAGCCCTCGTCGTTGGTGGCCTCGGCGGCCTCGCGGAACTCGTCCGTCTCATCCACCAGCTTGCGGCGGCGCTCGTAGGCGTCGTCGTCCGCCTGCCGGGTCTTCTCCTGGGTGCGCTCGGCTTCTTCCTCCGGGTAGGCGTAGGGGTCGTCGTCGTCCGCGCTCTGGGCGAAGGCGGCGGGGGTGAAGAGCAGGCTGCCAGCGAGGCAGGCCTTGAGCCAGGTGTTCAAGGGAGCGGGCCTCACTGGTGGATGTTCGGGCAGGTGGTGCCGCCCGCCGCGCTGGCCGGGCAGAGGTTGTCGCCGATGAGATGGTCGCGAGGAATCTGCACGTGGTCCATGAACTCGTTGCAGACCGCCTTCTTCAGCTCCAGGTCGGTGATGTGCGAGATGATGGCCCGGGCGGGGATGGCCAGCGGGAACAGCGTCTGGTCGCCCAGCACCCGCTGGGTGGCCTGGTAGATGCCCTCCTTGCCGGACTCGCCGTCGTAGTACGCGGAGACGATGTCTCGCTGGAGCTGGGCCTCCTGCCCCGTGGAGCGGCCCGCCTGGTAGAGCGCGGTCGCGATGAGCGTGCCCACCTGGTACTCGGCGCCGTCGGCGGTGAAGCTGTTCAGGTCCTGCTGCTGCACGCGCGCGTACAGGGTGGCGTTCATGCAGCGGTCCCCGCGCGAGAGGTCCCGCGCGTCCGTCACGCCGGAGTAGGGGCCGCCGTCGAACGAGGGCGCCATGAAGCGGGGGTCACACCCTCTTGCACTGCGGCAGGTAGCGCCGTAGGCGTGGTAGTCCGCCAGGCCTTCATCGTAGGCCTTGAGCACGTTGGCGCCCTGGCTGGGCGCTTGCGAGCCCCAGACGGACAGCGCCAGGGGCAACGCCTGGCCATTGTATGCCAGCCGATTGAACACGAGGTGCGAGTACTCGTGCGCCATCACCGCCGCGTTGAGGGGCAGCGGGGCGCGCTGGATCTTGTCGAAGGGCAGCACCAGGAAGGACTGGAGCACCGGGTAGAAGAGGGCGTTGTCCCGCGCCGGCTCCTTGCTCTGCTCCGTGATGATGAATTCCGGGAAGTAGTAGAGCGTGGGCGCGGGCTCGAAGGACGCGACCTTCACGTTGCCGACGGTGCGGAAGTACTCGTTGGCGCGCTCGAGGTTGTAATACGAGGTCACCATGTTCCAGGAGTGGAAGTCCGCGGGCCAGAGGACGTCCTCGCCCGTCTTCTCATCCTTCTGGGTGATGTAGCTGGCCTTCACGTCATGGCCGGACTTCTTGAGCAGCACGTCCGCGACCGTGTCCTCCGTGGCGTTCTGGAGCGCGGGGTCGTTCGGGTCGATGACGATGCGCGCGCCGCCCTGGAGGTCGCCGACGGTGCCCTTCAGGCCGACGATGTCCTCGATGGTGGTGAGCTCGACCTGCGTGGGGACGTACTGGCTATTGTCAGAGAGCGACAGCACGGAGACCTTCACGGGGGCCTCGCTGTCCGGCGCGCAGCCGGAGGCCAGGAGGCCCAGCCCGACGGCGGCGGTGGTGACTGTTCGGAGCATGACGCCGTTTTACTCCGGACCGCCCGGAACGTGTATTCCCCTCAGAAAAGGGCCGGGCTGGCGAGGAAGCGCAGGGGCATGGGCAGCCATGGATTCCTTGACGCGCCGTTTCCACGATCCGCTATGGTGCCCGGCCTTCTTCCATCACGAACCAAACGCAGGCGGTCTCCATGGCGGTCCCGTTCATTTCCGAGGTCAAGCGTACCCACACCTGCGGTCAGCTCACGGCCGCGAACGTTGGCGAAGAGGTGGTCCTCTTCGGCTGGGTGCACAACCGCCGAGACCACGGCGGCGCGGTGTTCATCGACCTGCGGGACCGCGACGGGCTCACCCAGGTGGTGTTCGAGCCGGACAGCAAGGAGGCCCATGAGACGGCCGGTCACCTGCGCCTGGAGTACTGCGTGGGCATCAAGGGCAAGGTGCTCTCGCGCGGCAAGAACGTGAACCCGAAGATGAAGACGGGGGAGATCGAGGTGAAGGCCTCGGACCTGACCATCTTCAATCGCTCGGAGCCCACGCCGTTCCTCATCGAGGACAACGTGGAGACGTCCGAGGAGAAGCGCCTGGCGCACCGCTACCTGGACCTGCGCCGCGGGCCGCTCCAGAAGACGCTGATGACGCGCTCCAAGATGAACACGCTGGCTCGCTCGTACATGGCGGGCAACGGCTTCCTGGAGCTGGAGACGCCCTTCATGGGCAAGTACACGCCGGGCGGCGCGCGCAACTTCCTGGTCCCCAGCCGCCTGAACCCGGGCAAGTTCTACGCGCTGGCGGAGAGCCCGCAGCTGTACAAGCAGCTCTTCATGGTCGCGGGCTTCGACCGGTACTTCCAGATCGTGAAGTGCTTCCGCGACGAGGACCTGCGCCTGGACCGGCAGCCGGAGTTCACGCAGATCGACGTGGAGATGAGCTTCGTCACCCAGGACGACATCTTCACCATCATCGAAGGGCTGCTGAAGAAGCTGTGGGGCGAGGTGCTGGGCATCGACATCCCGACGCCCTTCATGCGCATGGACTTCTACGAGTCCATGGCGAAGTACGGCAACGACAAGCCGGACCTGCGCTTCGGGCTGGAGCACACCGTGCTCACGGACGTCATCCGCGAGCACGGCGCGGCGGGCGGCGTGCCCATGATGTGGGACGCGGTGCAGGACAAGGGCATCGTCAAGGCGATGGTCGTCCCCGCGGAGAAGGCGCTGTCCCGCGCGGAGAGCGACAAGCTGGAGGACTTCGCGAAGCAGGCGGGCGCCAAGGGCCTGGCGCGCGCGAAGGTGGGCGAGGGCGGTGAGTGGACCCAGTCCCCGCTGTCCAAGACGATTACCCCCGCGCTGCGGCAGGCCATCAACCAGGCCGTGGGTGCGAAGACGGGCGACCTCATCCTGTTCCAGTTCGGGAAGGAGTCGCTGGTGCACACGGTGATGGCGAACCTGCGCGTGCACGTGGCGAAGAAGCTGGGGCTGATTCCGGAGTACGGCAGCGGCGGCCAGTGGAAGTTCCTCTGGGTGGTGAACCCGCCCCTCTTCGAGTTCGACGAGGAGACGAACACCTGGGCCGCGGCGCACCACGCCTTCACCCGTCCGCACGACGAGGACGTGCAGTACCTGGGCACCGACCCGGGCCGCGTGAAGTGCCACCGCTACGACGTGGTGCTCAACGGCTTCGAGATTGGCGGCGGCTCCATCCGCCTGCATGACCCGAAGGTGCAGAGCGAGGTGTTCAAGGCGCTGGGCATCCAGGAGGAGGAGGCGCGCGTGAAGTTCGGCTTCCTGCTGGACGCGCTCAAGTTCGGCGCGCCCCCGCACGGCGGCATCGCGCTGGGCATGGACCGCCTGGTGATGCTGCTGACCGGCGCGGAGTCCCTGCGCGACGTGATCCCGTTCCCCAAGACGAAGACGGGCACGGACACGATGACGGGCGCCCCCGGCGACGTGGACGAGAAGCAGCTGCGCGAGCTGCACGTGCGCACGGTGCCGCTGCCGCAGAAGTAACCCGGCGCGCGCACGTTCGTTCCTCGCCGGACCCCGGGCCCGTCTTGAGGCCCGGGGAGTGGCTGGAGGGTGACGGACGGCCCCGCCGCACGGCTGGACATCCCGGTGGCCGTGGCCATTGAGGACCCGTGGCGTGCGAGGGAGCGGGCGCGATGCGGGAACGGGCTTTCGGGGCGTGGGTGCTGGCGTGGGCCCTGCTGTGCGCGGGGCCGGCCTTCGCTGCCGAGACGAAGATGCCCCCCGGCCTCACCGGCGGCTGGAGCGGGATGCGCGGCTTCCTCTACGAGCTGGGCGTGGGCATCCAGGTCCGCTACGTGACGGAGCTCGCCTACAACGCGCGCGGCGGCAAGGGGCATGCGCTGCGGCAGGCGGGCCAGCTCAACGTGGGGCTGGGCCTGGACCTGGAGAAGCTTGCCGGGGTGAAGGGCGGCACCTTCCAGTTCACGTTCACGCACCGCAACGGCAACAACCTCAACGCGGATATGGAATTGGGCAACCTCCAGCTGGTGCAGGAGGTGTACGGGCGCGGCAACGTGGGGCGCCTGACGCAGCTCTGGTACGACCAGCTGTTCTGGGACGAGCGGGTGCACCTGAAGGTGGGCCGCGTCACCATGGGCGAGGACTCGGCGGACTTCCCCTGCGACTTCCAGAACCTGTCCTTCTGCGGCGCGCAGCCCGGCAACATCGTGGGCAACTACTGGTTCAACTGGCCGGTGAGCCAGTGGGGCACGCGGCTGCGCGTGGACCTGAAGAAGGTCGCCTACGTGCAGCTGGCCGCGTACGAGGTGAACCCCCGCAACCTGGAGGAGGCCTTCTACCTGGGGCGCTTCAACGGGGCGACGGGCGTGATGCTGCCCCTGGAGCTGGGCTGGAACCCGAAGTTCCACGGCGACCTGCTGGAGGGGCTCTACAAGGTGGGCGTCTGGTACGACACGTCCAACGCGCCGGATGTGCTGCTGCCCGACGTCGAGCGGCAGGGGCGCTATGGCGTGTACTTCGTCGCGCGCCAGCAGCTGTCGCACGTGCTGGGGTCGGAGAACGAGGCACAGGGGCTCAACCTGTTCGTGCGCCTGACGTACGCGGACCGGGACACCTCCGCGCAGGACGGCCAGTACACGGCGGGCCTGGGCTACACGGGGCTCCCCGGGCGGCCGGATGACGACGTGGGCTTCGCGCTGGGCGCCACGCACTCCAACGGGCGCTACATCACCGCGCAGCGGCAGAAGCAGGCGCAGGCCCCCGGCACGCTCATCCCTCGCACGGAGTACGTGGGGGAGCTGTACTACAGCCTCCATGCGGCGCCGTGGCTCGTGCTGCGGCCCAACCTCCAGTACATCCGTCCAGGTGGGAACGACGAAGCGCGCGACATCCTCGTCCTGGGCCTCAAGGGGGCACTCACCCTGTAGGGCATGTGGGCGGAGCACGCCCTTTCCGTGCCGCTCCGCGGGTGGCCTAGAGTGGGGCCATGGCCCTGTCACCCTCGTGGGATGCGTGGCTGTCGGAGAACCTGCTGCGGGGCGTGCCTGAGGAGGCGCTGGTCCGGGCGCTGGTCGCCGGAGGGGTGGCCGCGGAGGAGGCTCGCGCGGAGGTGTCGCTCGCGCGGCGGCACCCGGCGGTGGTGGCCGGGGGCTCGCGGACGACGCTGGGCCCGGAGGTGGTGTCGCTGCTGGACGTGCGCTCGGCGCTGCATGCGCAGTCGCGCCGGACGGTGGAGCGGCGGCGGGGCGTGTCCGCGGAGGAGTTCCAGGCCCGCTACTACCGCGCGCACCGGCCCGTCGTGCTGGAGGACTTCCTGGAGGGCTGGCCGCTGCTGGAGCGCTGGCGGCCGGCGGCGCTGGCACGGGACTACGGCGACGTGGAGGTGGAGGTCATGGCGGGCCGCGAAGCCCGCGCGGACCATGACGTGTCACCGGATGCGTGCCGCACGGTGATGCGGCTGGGGGACTTCCTCCACCGGCTGGAGCACGGCGGGCCGTCCAACGACCTGTACCTCACGGCGCGCAACTTCGCGCTGGAGCGGCCGGAGCTTCAGGGGCTCTGGGAGGACCTGCGGCCCGCGCCGGGCTTCGTGTACCCGACGCGGCAGCCCGGCAGCCTCAAGCTGTGGGTGGGGCCGGAGGGCACGCGCACGGCGCTGCACCATGACGTGGACTCGGTGCTGTTCTGCCAGGTCCATGGGCGCAAGCGCTTCTGGCTGGTGCCGTCCCATGAGACGCCGCGCCTCTACAACCGCGAGCACGTGTGGAGCCCGGTGGACGCGGCCGCGCCGGACCTGGAGCGCTTCCCGGACTTCGCCCGCGCGCACGTGCACGAGGTGGTGGTGGGCCCCGGAGAAATGCTCTTCATCCCCGTGGGCTGGTGGCACCAGGTGCTGGCGCTGGACGTGAGCGTGTCGCTGACGTTCCAGTCGCTGGACGTGCCGGGCGGCAATGCGCGGTGGCACACCTTCGGTTGAGGTGTGCCCGCCGCTTCAATGACTTCGCGTCACGTCAGTCGTTGAGGTTTTCACCCTTCGGCGTTTGAGGAAGGGGCGGTGTGGAGGGCGTCGGCGTGGGCACGGGCTCCTCGGGGAGCCGCTTCCGGCTGAGGTCCTCCTGCGCGGGGTCACACGGGGGATTGGGATTCGGGACGATTTTGTATGAGTTCTCGGGAGGTATCATGGAGTCCGCTCTTGGTGGATGTGGACGACCCAAATGGTTCAGCCCGGCTCAAGGGGGATGGCGATGACCTCCTCCCTCCCCCCTGAATGGAAAACGTGGCTGGCGAATAACCTTGCGCGCGGGGTGCCCTCCGCGAGCCTGGGAGCCCGTCTGGAGGCGGCCGGAATCACGCCAGAGGTTGTCTGGGAAACGATTCACGCCGCCCAGACACATCCCGCGGTGACGCTGGGTCGTGATTTCACGAAACGTCTGGGATTGCTTGAATCGTTGCTCGCGACGCGGTCGGCGTTGCGACGACAGGCATTGCCGGCGCCGCGCGTGGAGCGGCGGTCCCGGCTGACTCCAGCGGAATTCTTCCATGAGTATTACCGGCGCAACCGGCCGGTTGTGATTGAGGGGTTGATGGAGGGCTGGCCGGCGCGGACGCGGTGGACGCCCGCGTGGATGGCGGAGCGGTTCGGGGCCGAGCCGGTGGAGGTGATGGCGGGGCGGGATGCCCAGGAGTTGCCGGACCTTCACGCGGACCGGCTGCGCCGGGAGGTGCCGCTGCGGGAGCTGCTGGCCCGGTTCGACGGGGCGCCCGGGAACGACATGTATCTGGTGGCTCGCAACAGCCTGTTGCTGCGCGAGGCGTTCCGGCCGCTGCTGGAGGACCTGCGCGCGCCGGAGGGTTACATCCAGCCGGACCTGCACGGGCCCGACCGCGTGCACCTGTGGCTGGGGCCGGCGGGGACGCTGTCCAACCTGCACCATGATCACCTCAACGTCCTGTTCTGCCAGGTGTGGGGACGCAAGAAGGTGTGGCTGGCGCCGTCGTGGGAGACGCCGTGGATGTCCAACGTGCGCGGCTTCTACAGCGCGGTGGACGTGCTGGCGCCGGACCTGGAGCGCTTCCCGGACTTCGCCCGCGTGGCGCTGCACACGGTGGAGGTGGGGCCGGGGGACACGCTCTTCATCCCGGTGGGGTGGTGGCATGCGCTGCGGGCGCTGGACCCGAGCCTGTCCGTGACGTTCGTGAACTTCGAACAGACGCCTGGGATGAACACCTGCTGGCGGGAGGGCTGGCTGGGCGCCCTTCCCGGGGAGGAGCACCGATGAGGGCTTCGCGCGATGTGGAGGCGGACGCTTCGCCGCTGACGCCCGAGTGGCGGCGGTGGCTGGTGGAGAACCTGGTGCGCGGTGCGTCACCGAAGGCGCTGCTGGCGTCGCTGGAGCAGTCGGGAGTGCCCGCGGAGCAGGCGCGGCGGGCGCTGGAGGTGGAGCAACAGGAGCCCTTCGTCGCGGGCGTGCTGCGCGCGACGGGCATGCAGCGGAAGCTGGAGGGCCTGCTGGACGTGTACGCGGAGCTGTTCCAGCAAACCGAAGGTCCGCCGCGCGTGGACCGGCACGCCGCGCTGACGCCCGATGCGTTCTTCGAGCGCTACTACTTCGACAACCTGCCCGTGGTGCTGCGCTCGGACTGGAGCGCGTCACTGGCGCTGGAGCCCTGGAGCCCCGGGAGCGTGGCCGCGCGGCTGGGTGAGCGCGAGGCGCGGCATGCGTGCTGCGTGCCGCTGTTCGAGGATGCGCGGCTGGAGGCCCTGACGCGGGGACTGACGACGCTGCCGGGCTTCACGGCACAGGACGCGCGCGCGTGCGAGCCCCGCCTGTGGTGGGAGCCGCCGGGGGCGGAGGTTCCTCTGCGCGCGGCGAGGCGCAACGTGCTGCTGGCGCAGGTGCACGGGGAGCGGCGGCTCCAGCTGGTTCCGGCCTTCGAGCTGCGGCGCATGGCCACGGCTTCGCCGGAGCCCCGCGACGCGCCCCTGCGCCTGGAGGTGACGCTGTCGCCGGGCGAGTGCGTGCTGCTGCCGGTGGGGTGGTGGTACGGCTTCAGCGCGCCAGACGGCGGGGTCGCCGTCTCGTTCGAGGCCTTCGCGCTGCCGGAGCCGAACGTGACGTGGGACGTGGACGCGGAGCCCCAGGCCACTCCGCTGCCGCCGCGAGACTGAAGGGGCTACTGGTACAGCAGCACCTTGTCCACCCAGCGCAGGCCCGGCTGCTTCTGGCGCCAGTCGAGCCGCTCGGCGCGCAGGGCCTGGGAGGGCTCCTCTCCGGACTGGATGCGCTCGCGCACCGCGCGGAAGAAGGCGCCCGCGTCGTTGGGGATCTCCGCCGTGGCGGCGAAGACCGCCCGCGCCCCCGAGGCGACGAACGCCTGCGGCAGCGAGGACGTCTCATGCAGGATGGGCGGGAGGCGGGCCGCGCTGCAGGCGCCCAGCACCACCAGGGGCGCGCCATGCAGGTGCCGGCGGCGCAGCTCCTCCGCGGTGAGCGCGTAGTGCCCGTCCTGCTGCGGCGACAGCGCGATGACCGTGGCGGACGACAGCGTGCGGTCCACCACCCCGTGCGCGTGGATGTCGATGTCCGTGGCCTGCTCCATGGCCTCCAGCACGCGCTCGGGCGTGGCCTGCGCGCCCTTGAGCCGCAAGAGCCGCTGCGCGCCCGCCAGGTCCGTGTCCGCCACCGCGGGCAGCCGCGCCAGCTTCAGCGTCATGGGCGGCTCCACGTCCGACACCACGAGGTGCAGGGGCGGCTTCGCGGGGGACGCCGGAGGCGCGCCGGTGCCGACCCGGTAGCTCCACGCCAGGTCTGTCGGCAGGATGCCCGCGCGGCTGTCCAGCGGCGGCGCGGCCAGCACCGCCACGCGGGGACAGTCGCGCAGCAGGTCCAGCAGCTCGCGGGGGACCAGCCCCGTCAGGTCATCGCGCAGGGGCAGGGTGCGTGAGGCGTCGTAGTGGCCCTGCACCTGGCCTCCAGGGCCCCGCACCACCGTCACCGTGCGCTCCGCCTCCACCGCCGCCGCCAGCACGCAGCCCTCCGGCACGGGCACCTGGAGGCTTTCGGCCACCGCGTCCATCGCCTCCCGGAAGGCCCCGGCGTGGCCCGCGCTCACCGCCAGCGTCTGGTAGGCCACCGCCCGGGCGTCGCGCGCGTCCGCGTTCACCCGCAGGAGCGGCTCCGCCTCCGCGATGGTCTGCCGCAGCACCTTCTGTCCTTCACGCCAGTCGCGGTCCACGGTGAACCGTCCCCGGATGAGCGTGGCCAGCACGCGCCGCCCCGGGTTCTCCTTGAGCGGCGTCACCCGCGCCAGCTCCGCCATCAGGCGCGATTCGTCCGAAGGCCGCGGCGCCAGGCGCGCCAGGTCCGCGAGGATCCACGCGCCCTGGAGTCCGGGCGTCCGGCCACACGCGAGCGCATCCTCCATCTCCTGCCGCGCCTCCTGCGGGCGGAAGCGCATCAGCGCCAGCGAGGCCAGGTTGAGGTGCGCCTGCGTGCGCGCCCGGCAGTCGTCGGGCTGACGGGCCAGGGACTCGCTGAGGTAGGCGCGCGCGAGCGCCACCCGCACCTGGAAGCGCATCGCGTCCGCCATCATCACCAGCGCCGTGCCCTCGCGTTCCCACTCGCCCAGCGCGGCGGCCTCCCGCCATGCGTTCTTCGCGGCCTCCTCCGCCTCCACCAGCCGGTTGGACGCGGTGGCCCGGCCGCTCAGGCGCAGGAGCACGTCCACGCAGCGCAGGGGCAGCTTGTTCGCGCGGCACTGCTCCAGCGCCGCCCGCAGCCGCTCCCCGGCCTGGGGCCCCTGTCCGGCCAGGTCGTCCAGCCGCGCGTCCTCGACCGCCACGCGCGAGAGGATCCACGGGTCCGTCTCCGCCGCCGTCAGGGCGCCAAGCTCCTCGTGCGTGCGTGCTACTCCCAGCGTGCGCAAGAGCGCGCCGAGGAGCAGGTCCTTCGCCGCGGGCTCCTGCCTCAGCCGCTCGATGAGGGCCGCGGGGGACGGATGCGCGTCCTGCACCAGCTTCGCGTACTCGCGCGCGAGCGGTGCCCGGCGCGTGAAGTCCTGTGCCGCCACGCGCCGCACGCTGTCCTCCAGCACGGTGCCTCCGCCCGCGGCGCGGTCCAGCGCCTGCGCCAGCGGCAGCAGCGCCTCCGCCTGCTCAGCGCTCTCCGACACGGCCAGCAGGTCGTAGAAGGACTCGCGCGCCATGCCCGGGAAGCGCGCGGCCTCCTTCACCGGCAGCGGCGCCTGGGGCGAGCGCAGCCGGGTCTGGAGCGCCGCGCGCGTGGCCTTCCACGCCTCCGCCCGCGCCTGGAATCCGGCGCGCAGCGTCTGGGCCTGCTGGCGTGCCTCGTCGCTCCAGCCAGGCTCACCCTTGGCGGCCACCGCCTCGAACGCCGTGGCCGCGAGGAGCGTCAGCCCCAGCTCGCGCGCCACCACGGCGCGGTTCCAGCGCGCCTGCGGGTGCTCGGGCATGGCCTCCAGCGTGGCGTCCAGCAGCGTCAGGGCGTCATCGGAGCGGCCGCGCAGGATGGCGACGGCGGCCAGGTCGCTGTCCCGGTCCAGCGAGGGCGACGCGCGCGTCAGGTACGCGAGCGCCTGCTCCGTGTCGCCATGCAGGAGGTAGCTGATGCCCACGCCGTGCGTGTCGCCTTGCTCCTCCAGGCGG
>NZ_RAWL01001120.1:0-443 GCF_003668885.1 Corallococcus sp. AB049A
CACCAACACATCGTAGGTCTCCGCTACACCAATCCGAAACTCGTCGACGTTCACGGGTTCGACATCTTGTCCGTCCGCCGCACAAACTCGCATGGTCAGGCCCGGGATGCGAACATCAAACGTTGTGGTGGCCGATCCATTGATGAAGCGCAAACGTACGTATTCGCCTGCCTCCGCGATAGCTGTCCAGTTAGTGAAGGGTGTGGCGCCATTGACCAAGTAGCAGTAGGTTGCAGCAGAGACATCGGCGAGGTCCGTGGGATTCATGCGCATCTGGTTCCACATACGCCGTCGAGCCAGTGCTTTTGAGAGGCCCGCCGCCCTGACGTCGGCCACAAAATCAGTGACCGTCGGTAATTGGAAATTGTAAAAATCACTCGACTGCTTCAAGTGAAGGAAGACGTTTTCAGGATCTTCGTCAGTCCAATCACTCAGCATAACGA
>NZ_RAWL01001121.1:0-443 GCF_003668885.1 Corallococcus sp. AB049A
CCCGCGCATCGACCAACGCCTTCAGCATGCTGCGGCCGGACAGCCCCTGCCGCATGGCCTCCACCGGATAGCGCGGCGACACGCCGCGTGGAGGCAGCCAGGGAATACCTTCACCCGCGAACAGATCCCGGTTGCTGCGTGCCGCGCAGGACGTCGGCAGGCGCAGCTGCAGGGATACCTGCACCTCATTCACGGTCACGTGCGCCGGCGCGGCGCAGGCATGCTGCACCAGCGCCTCCAGCATTCGTTGCTGCCGACGCAGCGCGTTGCCATTGGCCGCCGCCACTTCAATCACGCAGCGGCCGTCCTGCGGCTGCATCGACAGCGCGGTCACGCCCGCATCGCGCAGCCCGGGAAGGCGTGCCATGGGTTCGCAGGCCATCCCGGCAGAGGGCTTCGCGGCCAGTACCGGGGTGGCGGGCAGCGTGCCCGCCAGCAACATC
>NZ_RAWL01001122.1:0-443 GCF_003668885.1 Corallococcus sp. AB049A
CTGTGACCACTGTGCAGAAATTTTAGAAGAAAATTTCGCTCAAGCTGTCTCAGAAGGCTTTGAGAGCAAGTAAGTTTCCAAAATAAAAAATGGCTTTGCCCTTTAGTGGCAAGCCATTTTTTAGATAGATTGATTTGAAAATTTGTTAAATTAAAACTAAATTAGAAAAACCAAATAGTTGCATTTGCAACTGTTTTCTGTTATACTACTTATAACTTAGGAGTGCTTACTTTAGCCAAAATGTTTTGGAGCTGAAAGAGCTCAGAGGAAGTCAGTTGCTGCAGAGCCTGACTGGCGTAGGTATTTTCAAAGCCAATCAGCTGGTCGTAGAGTTTGAGAGCCTGACTGCTAGGATAGAGCTCTTTGAACTTCTTATTTTGAGCTTTGGTCTTTTTGATAATCAAGCCTCTATCTTCCAGCTTTCCTAGAGAACGGCTGAGAGT
>NZ_RAWL01001123.1:0-443 GCF_003668885.1 Corallococcus sp. AB049A
CGTCGGCGCGCTGCATCAGGCGCACGAAGCGCAGGTAATCCTGCGGCGGCACCAGGTGCACGTTGTCGAGGTTGCCGAGGTGGGCATTGACCGGGCCCTGCACGTTCGGGTTGAGGTGCACCGGGTACAGCACCTGCAGGTCCGGCCGCCGTGCCAGCTCGGCCAGCGCACGGCAGATGTCCTCGAAGCCCTGGCCGAAACTCTCGCGGCGATGGCCGGTGACCAGCAGCAGCCGGCGGCCGGGGTCGAGAATATGGAAGGGTTCGTCGGCCTGCGCACGCAGTGCCGGATCGGCATCCAGCCGCTGCACGGTCTGCTGCAGCGCATCGATGACGGTGTTGCCGGTGACCAGGATCTGCCCGCCCAGGTGCTCACGGGCCAGGTTGGCGCGCGAGCCGGGAGTGGGTGCATACAACTGATGGCCGACCACATCGATCACCCGC
>NZ_RAWL01001124.1:0-443 GCF_003668885.1 Corallococcus sp. AB049A
ATCCAATGGAAGCTGACTTTGCGCTGGCGGTAGATGCGCAGGAAGCGGCGCCACAGGTCTTCGTTGGCTTTTTTGCCAAAGTCGGGTTTCTTCTCCCACCCAAAGACCCACTTTTTCTCCACCGCGTCCACCACGTATTTCGAGTCCGAGACCACCGTAATGGGCAGTTCCGGGCGCGCCACGGCCTCCAGCCCCACAATCACGGCCAGCAGCTCCATCCGGTTATTCGTGGTCAGGCGGAAGCCCTGGGTAAGCTCCTTTTCGTGGGGCCCGTAGCGCAAAATGGCGCCGTAGCCACCGGGGCCGGGGTTGCCGCGCGCCGAGCCGTCGGTATATAAGTAAATCATGCGCTACCCTTAACCCTGAAATTCTTTTACAAAAAACTGCACCAACGCTTCGAAGGCAGCATCGGGCACGGCCGGAAAATTGGCAATGCGCAGCGA
>NZ_RAWL01001125.1:0-443 GCF_003668885.1 Corallococcus sp. AB049A
CTTCTTTTGCAAAATTAAGAGATTTTAAGAGAGTTTCCTTTGCTTTTTTATAATTACCTTCAAGTAAAAAATCTTCTGCTAAAATTAAATAGTTCTTAAATTTTAAGTCCATAAAAAACCTCAATTCTTATTCTATTATATATTATTTTTTAAAATTTCACAGGCATGGAAATAATATTTAAAAGATTATATAATATCTTTGGTGATTAAATGAAAAGATTTCTATCTTTTAACGATTTTTTTTGTGAATATTTTTCTGGAAAAACTGTAGAGCTTTCTCTTGATGGAGGATTTTCATGTCCTAATAGAGATGGAACTCTATCTACATATGGTTGTATTTTTTGTTCAGATAAAGGAAGTGGAGAATTTGCTGCGTCAAGAAACTTTTCTATATCAAATCAAATTGAATTACAAAAATTATTTTTGTCCAAAAAATGGAAAGC
>NZ_RAWL01001126.1:0-442 GCF_003668885.1 Corallococcus sp. AB049A
CGATCCGTTTCATCAACGGCGTGGACGACAACACCTCCGGCACGTTCCCGATCCAGAGCGAGCGCATGTTCGCGGCGGTGAAGGGCCTGGGTGGCACCGCGCGGCTGGTGATGCTGCCCAACGAATCGCATGCCTACCGCGCACGCGAATCGATCATGACCATGCTGGCCGAGAGCGAGCGCTGGCTGGAGCAGACCATCGGCCCGGCCGAGCAGGGCACGGCGAAGAAGAAGCGCTGATACGTGCATGAGGGTGGCCGCTGCAACAGCGGCCGCCTGTGCGGCTGCGCCGCCGCCCGAGCATGGGCTCGGGCGCTACACGGTGTCACGCGCCATGACGCTTGTAGAGCCGAGCCCATGCTCGGCTGCGTCCGCCATGGATACGTGCAGATGAAACCATTCTTGCATCGCAGCACGACGCCCGATCTGGGATAGGCTTGGGG
>NZ_RAWL01001127.1:0-442 GCF_003668885.1 Corallococcus sp. AB049A
GAACACCGCCTGGGTCAACACAGCGACCACCACGTTGCTCAGCACGAAGGCCAGCATGTAGCCGCGCCAGGACATCGCGCGCGAGGGATCGACGCCGAACACCTTGTAAAACGGCTTTTCGATCCAGTTGAACAGCACGTCGACCTTCATCGGCGTGCCGCGCATCACGCGGGCCAGGTACAGGCCCAGCGGCCACGCCAGCAGCAGGCTGGCGGCAAGAATGGCAAGCATCTCAGTCATGGCCGGCTCCGTTAGAACGATTCGGGCCGCAGCACGACATAGAGAAGATAGGCGGCGGCGACCAGCACCAGCACGCCACACAACAAAGACAGCCAGGGGGACATTTCAATAGCGACCTGGTGGAACCCCTCCACCTCAGGCCGTCATCGTCGTCCTGCCGCCCATAAACGCACTACGCGCCGGACCGGGCCGACGCGTAAAG
>NZ_RAWL01001128.1:0-442 GCF_003668885.1 Corallococcus sp. AB049A
TCATGGATGCGCGCGAAGCGTTGCAGCAGCACGTTGTCCTGGTCCTGCAGGAGCTGCCACTGGCCGGCCTCGAGACGGCGCAGCGTGGCCAGCCGGCGCAGGTGATCGAGCCGTTGCGACAGCGCGGCCTGGCCGGCGGTAGCCAGCGACGCCAGCCGCACCGCTGCCAGCTCGACCCAGGCGTCCAGCGCTGCGGCCGCCGCTGAATGTCCGGCGATGGCCATGGCCCGCAGCTGCAGCTGCTGCTGCAGCTGCTGGGCCTGCTCGCGCGCCTGCAGGGCCAGCACGCCCAGCTGCGACTGCAGCGCACGTCCTTCCGCCTCGCGATCGACATCGCGCCCCAGCAGGCGGCCCCACCAGCCCGCCTGCTGCCGGATCTGCGCCGGGTTATCGGCCTGCAGGGCCAGCGCGATGCGTGCCAGTGCGGCCACCAGCCCTGCGC
>NZ_RAWL01001129.1:0-442 GCF_003668885.1 Corallococcus sp. AB049A
TTTTAAAACCATCCGGAATTTCAATTTTTGTAGTTGAAAGCACATCTGTTTTAAAATCAAATTCAATTGGAAATTTTCTTTTCTGAGCAATAAATGGGTTTTTCTCTACTAATGAAACTGCATTACAATTAACGTATAAGATGTTATTTTCAATTTCATTAACTGGAAAGCTTAAATCAGCAGTAAACTTAATTGGATAATCAAAATTGGTAAGTGAATCGTAATGCATTTGTTCAAGCTTAACATTATTTTCCAAGAGCATTTCATTCTTCGTATCAAATATCGAAACACCCTTTAAAAGATTTTTTTGTCTAAACTTTAATGATTCGTAATAACCCAAATTAATTTCAGTATAGCCACTGAAACTATCAACAGCATTCATTTTCTTTAGTGAAACAAAAATTGATTTTTTCTCAACTATGCTGTCCGGCAAGAAATATAC
>NZ_RAWL01000113.1:0-21549 GCF_003668885.1 Corallococcus sp. AB049A
GTCCCCGCCAGCACCCCGAGGTCCGGGTGAGCCTCATGCCGTTGGCCGAAGCCTCCTGGCCGGATCCGCTCCAGGCCCTCCATGCGCGCGTCGCCGCGACGGCGCCGCAAGAGGCCGTGGCGTCGAGCGCGGAGTGGCGCGAGGACTTCGCCCGCTGGGTGCGCGGTGCTTCGCTGGAGGAGCGCAACCGCGCCCAGGCCGCCGCGTGGGAGCGGCTGTCCCCGGGCGAGCGCACTCCGGCCGAGCTCCTGTTTCTCCTGTCCACCTTGAGCGAGCTGCTGTGGCCGTACGAGCAGCCGCGTCCGGGACTCTTGAAGCAGTTGATTCTGAGGCGGGACGCCGCGGTGGCGGCGCTCCGTGAGGCAGGCGACACGGAGAACGCCGAGCGCATCCAGCGGGAGAGCACCGTCACCATCTCCACGGTGCTCACGCGCCACCTCAAGCGTCACCCGGAGGCGCTGTCGGCGCTGGTGCGGGACGTGCCCTGCACCTACGACGGCCGCGCGCTGCGCTTCCAGGACTCGGTGGAGGTGGACCTCAAGTACGTCCTGGGCACGGGCGCGAAGTCCGTGGACCTGCTGGAGCAGCTGCGCGCGCTGCTCCCCGACACGCGCGACGGGGGCCGCGACAAGCTCACCGACTTCATCCGCACGCGCGCCGCGCGCATCCCGTGGCGTGAGGCCAGTGAGGTGCTGGGCGAACGGCTCTTCGCGCTGGCCACGTCGCCGGACGGCCGCAGCGGCCTGCGCGGCTTCCTCGCGTGCTACCCCAACGGGCGCAAGGAGCCGGACTGGTGCTCGCGCGCGGGGCTGTTGCTGGCGCGCACCGTGGAGGTGGGCGGGCCGCCCGCGGTGGTGGAGAACCTGTGCGACCTGCTCACGCTCTTCGACGCGCCCCCGGTGGACGGGCTGCGGGGGGCCTTGGGCGCGCTCGTGCAGAGCGACTTCGAGACGGCCGCGGACCTGGGCCACGCGCGCTTCGTGCTCGACCACTGTCAGGGCACGATGCGCAAGGCCGAGCCCGCGCTGGCGCTCACGCTCTTGTGGCTGGAGGAGCGCCTGTTCCGCGCCTCCGTGCGGCGCGGCGTGCCGGAGGCGTTCGAGCGGCGCACCCGCGCCCGCGCGAAGCTGGAGTCGCTGCCCGGCTTCACGCACCTGGTGTGGCTGGCGGAGGAGTGCGCGGAGATGTGGCCGCGCTTCCGCACGCCCGCGAAGCCGGGTCTGGATGGGTTGGTCGCGTGGCGCAAGGAGGTCACCTGGCGCATGGGCCGCAAGCCCGTGCTGCGCAAGGCGGCCATCGAGTTCCTGCTGTGGTGCGCACCGGATGAGGCCTCGTCGGAGGCGGAGCTGGCCACGCTGGGGCTCGTCCGCAACGCCACGGACCGGCGGCTGGTGCGCAAGCTGTTGGAGCATCCGTCTCCCCGGGCCCGCTTCCGTGCCCGCTCCATCCAGTCCTACCTCCAGGCCGGAGCAGGGCAGGGGAAGCACGATGCTCCCACCGAGCCTTCCGAGCCCTCGACGCTGACGGCCTCCCTGCGCCACCTGCACGCGACGCGCGCGGTGCCCATGGGTGGACGCACGTGGCTGCGTGACCGCGACCTGGAGGACGTGCTGGTGGGCGCGGTGGGACGCCTGGAGGCGGACGTCGCCCAGCGCCACCCCCAGCGCTTCCGCGAGGAGACCTCGGAGCTGATCGCGGGGCTGCTCGAGGGACTGCGCTCGGAGCTGGCGCACGTGCAGGCGGCGCTGGGTTCGCTGGTGGCGTCGCCGCTGTCGCTGTCCATGACGGTGCACCGCCGCCCCGAGCCTCCGCCGGAAGCCGCATCCGAGATCGCCTTCGTCGTGTCCGTGGAGCGCGAGGGCTTCGTGCGAACGCGCCGTGTCGTCCGCGTGCCGGTGGCGAAGCTGGAGCAGCGGGGGGAGGGCCAGTGGCTGCCCACGTTCCGCCTGGGCCGCGAGCGCCTGGACGCGCTGCTCGCGCGCACGGAGGCCGCGTTCTGTCTCTTCCTGGTGCCCGCCTTCGTGCGTCCGGAGCTCTGGGTGATGCCCGCGCGCCTGGCCCGGGCCCTGATGGAGACGCAGGGCGCGCTGTCCGGCGTTCCTCGCGAGGCCGCGCAGGGGGCATCCCGGTCCCTGGCGCAGTGGCTGGTGTACGACGTGCTGGGCCTGTGGGTGGGCGACGAGCGGCCCGACGTGGTGGAGGCGGCGCGTGAAGGGGAGGGCGCCGCGGAGTTCGTGGTCGACCTCACCGTGCGCTGACGCCGCGCGAAATCGCGCCGGAATTGTCCGGGAATATCCAGAGACCCCGGCGTAAAGGTGGATGAGGGGTGCTGGAACACGCCCGGGAGGGGTCCCGGGTCACAGGTCCGTCGGCTGACGGGAAGGCATGCCTCCACTTCCGCCATGAACCTGTCGAGCGAGGAGTTCGCCGTGCCGCGTTTCCACTGCGAGGTGAAGTCGGAGCAGAAGGGGGCGCGCGCGCGGGCCCAGGATGAACGTCCTGGAACCTATGTGGACGGCGTCCGGTGGCGTCAGTCCCGGGCCCGGGGACGCAACCGCGACGAGCCCCAGCGGCCACTCCGGATGCAGGCGGCACAGCAGGCGGAGCGGACGACCTTCGGAGAACTGGTCGCCACGTCCGCCGCGGCGCGGGCCAGCTTCGAGCGCATGGCGTGCGCGGCGGCGTGCAACGCCACGGTGCTGCTGGAAGGAGAGACGGGCACGGGCAAGAGCCGCGCGGCGCTCGCCATCCACCGCGCCAGCTCCCGCGCGAACGCGCCCTTCCTCGTCGTGGACTGCGGCGCGCTCCCCGCCAACCTCCTGGAGAGCGAGCTGTTCGGCCACGAGAAGGGAGCCTTCACCGGCGCCATCCAGCGCCGCATGGGCGCCTTCGAGGAGGCCGACGGAGGCACCATCTTCCTGGACGAAATCGGCGAGCTCCCCGCCGAGCTCCAGCCGAAGCTCTTGCGCGTGCTGGAGAACCGGGAGATCCGCCGCCTGGGCACCAACACGCACCAGCCGGTCAACGTGCGCGTCATCGCGGCCACGCACCGGGACCTTCGCGCGGAGGTGCAGGCGGGCCGCTTCCGCTCGGACCTCTACTTCCGCCTCGCGGTGGTGGGCATCCCGCTGCCGTCACTGCGCGAGCGCACGGAGGACATCCCGCACATCGTCGAGCGCATCCTCGCGGGGCTGGGCGCCACACCGGAGCAGCTGACGCAGCTCACCGCGCCGGACTTCCTCGCGAGGCTCCAGCGCGCCGCCTGGCCGGGCAACGTGCGCGAGCTGCGCAACCACCTGGAGCGCTGCCTCGTCTTCCAGAGCGCGCTGCAGCCCTCCGCGCCGGACACCACGAGCCCCGTCGCGCCTCGCGCGGTGGATGCATCGCTGACGTACGCCGAATCCCGGCGCCGCGCGCTGGAGACCTTCGAGCACGACTACGTCGAAGCGCTCCTCAAGCTGCACGGCGGCAAGGTGTCCCAGGCCGCCGCCGCCGCGGACATGGATCGCGTCTACCTGTACCGGCTGCTGCGCCGGCACGGGCTCAAGAGCTGACAGCGCGGCGCACAAATCCCGCGCGCGGCGGGAGCGGGTGTCGGAGAATCCTCCGCATGTCCGCTCCCATCCTCGACCTGCACTCGCTCCCGGCGATGCCCGCCACGCTCCTGCGCGCGGCGAACCCCTTCGGGAAGTCCCGGAGCAGCACCACGCTGCCGGCGCTGACGCTGAGGGCCCACGGCTGCCGCGCGTCGCCCGTGCTGCTGGAGCGCTACCGCACCGCGTGCGGCTTCGACGCGGACGGCTTCCTGCCGCTCCCGTATCCGCAGGTGCTGGCGACGCCGCTGCACCTGCAGCTGCTGGGGCTGCCCGACTTCCCGTACTCCGCGATGGGCATCGTGCACGTGCGCAACCTCATCCAGCAGCACCGCCGCGTGCCGGACACCGCCGGGCTCACCGTGGCCTGCCGCTTCGACGGCCAGCGCGACGTGCCCGCCGGCCAGGAGTTCGACATCGAGACGCGCGTCGAAGCCCAGGAGACCGGCGAGCTGCTCTGGCAGGCCGTCAGCACCCTGCTGCGCCGCAACGCCGCCCGGAAGGACAAGGACGGGGCGCGCAAGGCCCCGCCTCCGGAAGACCCGCGCTTCGCGTCCAGCCGTCCCGCGTCCTGGAGCATCCCCGCCGACACCGGACGCCGCTACGCGCGGGCCTCCGGTGACTTCAACCCCATCCACCTCACCGCCCTCACCGCGAAGCCGTTCGGCTTCTCGCGCGCCATCGCGCACGGCATGTGGACGCTCGCGCGCTGCGTGGCGGAGCTGGGCGAAGCGGCCCACGCGGACGCGCTCCGGCTGGATTGTGACTTCAAGAAGCCCCTGCTCCTGCCGTCCCGGGTGACGTTCCAGACGGCTCGCGAGTCCGCGGGCGTCGTGTTCCGGGTGCTGTCGGAGGAGGGGAAGCCGCACCTGGTGGGGCGGCTGGGCTGACGGGGCGAGCGACGCGCCGGCGGGCCGGGGAGGGGCCCGCCAGACGCGTCAGTCACTCAGCTCCGGGAGGTCCGGCAGGCTGTCCGGGTCCAACTTCATCAGGGCGCACAGCCGGCTCAGCGTGGGAATGGTGGGGACCATCACCCCTCGCTCGACGCGGGCCAGCACTTCCACGCCCAGTTCCAGATGCTCCGCGACTTCCTCCATGGAGAGCCCCGCCTGCTGCCGCGCTGCCTTCAGCGCGGCGCCAAGCGCCTCGGCCCGCTCTCTCCGACTCTGTGTCATCCCCCGAGCATGGCGCCATCCGGCCCTCACGTCACTTGAATCCCACACGCCCCCCTCACGGACGGCGGCCCGGCCGGGGAGCGCTTCTTTGGGACGTGAAGTCCCCAACAGCCCACTCCCCCCCTGGGTCCAGGCCCGCATCACCCCTTCCGGAACCGTCCCGGGGGACGATGCCGGACGGGGTGGCCGCGCGTCCCGGCCATGTGCACGCTCCTGTCCAGGAGGGGCCTTGCACATTGGCGCCGGACAGGGCCTGTGTTACGCCGCCGCACCCTGTCTTCTTTGGGACCCCAATCGAGGAGAAGTGAATGACCCGTCGTCACGTGCGCGTCGTCGGCGCCATGCTCCAGAACGAGATGGGTCGCTACCTCATCACCCAGCGTCCTCCCACCGCGTCGCTGCCCCTCCTGTGGGAGTTCCCGGGCGGCCGGGTGGAGGAGGGGGAGCACGACACGGCGGCGCTCGCCCGCGAGCTCCACGAGGAGATGGGGGTCCGCATCGAGGTGCTCGAGCAGGTCATGCACACCCATCACGAGTACCCGACCTACGACATCGACTTCCGGGTGTTCCGCTGCCGCCTGAGCAACCCGGACGCGGAGATCCACCACCTGCGCGTGCATGACCACCGCTGGGTGGCGCTGGAGGAGATGGGCCAGTACCGCTTCCCCGACGCGGACGCGAAGACCCTGGCCCGCCTGCTGGACCTGGACCACTGACCGTGCGCTCCTCCCTGCGCCTGTTCGCCGCCGCGGGCCTCCTCCTGTCCGCGGCCTGCTCCAGCTCCCGTCCCGCGTCCACGGCCTCCAGCGCCCCGGACGCCGGCATGCCGCAGGTGCCCGCCACGGGGATGGAGGGCTGCGTGCTCTACAAGGACGGCCGCCAGACGGGCACCATCCCCCGCCAGGTCCCGGAGCTGTCCGGGCTGGCCGCCAGCCAGAAGCACCCGGGCATCTTCTGGGGACACAACGACTCCAACAATCCCTTCGAGCTCTTCGCCCTGGATGAGACGGGCGCCGTGAAGGCCACGCTCACGCTCACCGGTTCGGATCCGCGCGACATCGAGGACATCGCCGTGGGCCCCTGCGCGCCGGGGAACAAGGACAGCTGCATCTTCCTGGCGGACACTGGCGACAACTTCGAGCGGCGCAAGGAGCCGCGCCTGTTCCGGCTCCCCGAGCCGGCTTCCGTCGCCGACGCCACGCTCCCGGTGGAGACGCTGAGCTTCGTCTACGAGGACGGCGCCCACGACGCGGAGTCGCTCATCGTCGACGCGAGATCCGGACAGGTGGGCATCCTCACCAAGACGCGCGCGTCCCTGGGTGACCTGTACGCGGTGGAGGGCCTGAAGCCCGGCGCCACGGGCAAGGCGCGCAAGCTGGGCACCCTGCGCGTGCCGGATGACGTGGACCGCCTGTCCACGGCCGCCGCCCTGCACCCCTCCGGCGAGCGCCTGCTGGTGCGCACGTACACCCGCGTATGGGAGCTGCGCCGCCCGGACGCGAAGCGGCTGGAGGACTTCGTCCAGGCGCAGGTGGTGGAGGTCCCCGGCGCCAGCCAGGCCCAGTCCGAGGCGGTGACGTACCTCCAGGACGGCCGCGGCTACCTGTTGGGCAGTGAGTTCGCGGGCGAGCCCCTGGTCCGCGTCGACTGCCGCTGATCGGACAGTCCTGACCTCCTTCGTTGTCGTCCGATCACGCCCGGCGGTTGACGGCTTGGCGGTGGTGACCATCTTTGGCCGGCTGAGGGAACCGTCATACGACATGGTGTCGTGTGCACGGGGGAGGGGGAGGGCGAGCGTGCCGACGATGAAGCCACAGGACCTGCCGCCGGGGATGGGCCCGCGCGGAAAGAAGAGCGACAAGCCAACACCCACGAAAGGTGGGTTCAAGTTCGGCTCACCACTGGGCTACATCCTCCTGCTCGTCCTGGGGTTCCTGCTGTTCCGGAACGTGTTTCAGGACGCGGGGGTGCGCCGGGTGTCGTACAGCCAACTGCGCGACGCGGTGGAGAACGGCCAGTTCAGCCGCGTGCAGATTTCAAACGAGTGGGTGAAGGGCTTCCTCAAGGACAACGCCCAGCCTCCTCCGGGCGAGCGCGGCACGCTGCGCAGCGAGCCCAGCGCCCTGCCGTGGATGGCCTACCGCGTCCCCGGTGACGAGGGCCTGGTGCCGCTCCTGGAGCAGAAGGGCGTCCAGTTCGAGGCCGTCCCGCAGTCGAGCTTCAGTGAAGTGTTGTGGATCTGGCTCATCCCGATGGGCCTGCTCATCCTCTTCTGGAGCTTCATGATGCGCCGGATGTCCGGCGGCATGGGCCAGGGTCCGCAGAGCGTCATGTCCTTTGGCAAGACGCGCGCGAAGGTGCAGGCCGAGGCCGACACCGGCGTGGGCTTCAAGGACGTGGCCGGCGTGGACGAGGCCGTGGACGAGCTTCGCGAAATCGTCGAGTTCCTCAAGACGCCGGAGAAGTTCCGCCGCCTGGGTGGCCGCATCCCCAAGGGCGTGCTGCTCGTGGGCCCTCCGGGCACGGGCAAGACGCTGCTGGCGCGCGCCGTCGCGGGTGAAGCGGGCGTGCCCTTCTTCAACCTCTCCGGTTCGGAGTTCGTGGAGATGTTCGTCGGCGTGGGCGCGGCCCGCGTCCGCGACCTCTTCGCCCAGGCCACCGCCAAGGCGCCGTGCATCATCTTCATCGACGAGCTGGACGCCATCGGCAAGAGCCGCAACTCGGGCGTGGCCGGCGGCCATGACGAGCGCGAGCAGACGCTCAACCAGCTGCTCGCGGAGATGGACGGCTTCGACAGCCGCGCGGGCCTCATCATCCTGGCGGCGACGAACCGCCCGGAGATCCTGGACAGCGCGCTGATGCGCCCGGGCCGCTTCGACCGGCAGGTGCTGGTGGACCGCCCGGACAAGCGCGGCCGCGAGCGGGTGCTGGAGATCCACGCCAAGGGCGTGAAGCTGTCCTCCGACGTGGACCTCAAGCAGATCGCCTCGCGCACCCCGGGCTTCGCCGGCGCGGACCTGGCCAACGTGGTGAACGAGGCGGCGCTGCTGGCCGCGCGCAAGAACCGCGACGCGGTGATGCGGGCGGACTTCGAGGAGGCCATCGAGCGCGTGGTGGCGGGCCTGGAGAAGAAGAACCGCCGCATGAACGAGCGCGAGAAGGAGATCGTCGCGCACCACGAGGCGGGCCACGCGGTGGTGGGCTGGATGCTCCCCTACGCCGAGCGGGTGACGAAGGTGTCCATCATCCCGCGAGGCCTGGCGGCGCTGGGCTACACCATGTCGCTGCCCCTGGAGGACCGCTACCTCATGTCGCTGGACGAGCTGCGCGACAAGATGGCGGGCATGATGGGCGGCCGCGCGGCGGAGGAGATCTTCATCGGCGAGGTGTCCACCGGCGCGTCCAACGACATCAAGCAGGCGACGGAGATCGCCAAGATGATGGTCCGCGACTACGGCATGAGCACGCTGGGGCCGGTGGCGCTGAGCGGTGAACAGGGACCGGGCTTCTTGCGGTCCGCGGGCCTGCCGGAGTCGCGCAGCTACTCCGAGCAGACGGCGCGGATGATTGACGAAGAGGTCCGCAAGATGGTCTCCGAGGCGTTGGACCGTGCCCGGGAGGTCCTCCACACGAACCGCGACAAGGTGGAGGCCCTGGCCGCGCGCCTGCTGGCCACGGAGGTCATCGAGGAGGAGGCGATGGTCGCCATCCTGGGACCCAAGGTGCTGGCGCAGCGCGGCCTGCTCCACCCGGAGGCCCGCACGGTCATCTCCGCGCACCCCGTGGGGGGCACGGAGACCGAGCCGCCGGTGCCGCCCACGCAGCACGCTGAAGGCAAGCTCGACTCGTAGCGCGAGCCTGCCTGCCCTCCAGGCAGCCCTTCGCCCACCGGATCCACCGCCAGCCTGCGGTGACCGGTGGGCGAAATTACTTTCCAACGACCAGGAGGTGTCGCCGTGGAGAACCGGATTGGGAAGAGCTACATCGCGCGCAAAGCACTGTTCGCCAAGGGCCTGAAGGACGGCCGGCTCACGGTGCAGGAGATCGAGGAGGCGCTGCCGGCGGGCACGCTGACGGCCGCCGAGCGGTGGCTCCTCTACTACTCCCTTCGCGCCGCCCAGGTGGAGATCATCGACGAGGTGACGGGCCAGGTGGATCACGGCTTCATGGCGGAGGCTCCGCCCCAGGCCCCGTCCAACCACTAGGCGCGTTGACACGACCGTCCTCGCGGTTAGGTTCGCGCCAGATCCTCTGAGGTTTCGCTTCTTTCAACCCCTGGCGCAGGTTCGACAATGGACGGCAATCCCCGCAGCGACGAGACCCCGGACACGCAGGCCCCTACCGAGACGGAGGTGGAGGCTGCCGCCGGTACGCAGCCCGAGTCCGTCCAGGATGGTGAGGTGGCGCGGCTCCAGGCGGAGCTGGAGGCGGCGCGCCGCCGGGTGAACGAGCTGGCCCGGGGGCTCCAGGACCTCACCAAGGACCGCGAGGAGTTCAAGCAGCGCATCACCCGCGAGCGGGAGCGGATGCTCGACGTGGAGCGCGGCAACGTGGCCCTCACGCTGCTGGAGGCCATCGACGAGCTGGACCTGGTGCTCAACTCCACCCAGCAGGACACATCTCCGGTGGTGCAGGGTGTGCGGATGATCCGCGACAGCCTGCTGTCCAAGGCCCAGGCCACCGGCATCGAGCGCATCCAGGTCGTGGGCCGCCCGTATGATCCGAACGTCGCCGAGGCGGCGGACATGGAGATCACCCCGGTGGAGGGGGACGACCAGAAGGTGGTCGCCGAGTTCCGCGCGGGCTACCGCCTGAAGGACCGCATCATCCGCCCGGCCCGGGTGAAGGTCGCCCGGTACGTCGCGCCTGCCCAGGCTTGAACGGCCAGGCCTGACGCGGGACGGGAAGGGCGGCGGCCACCGGTCTGTTGGGCCCTGACGCCATGGCCCGCCGTGTAAGCTGCCGCCCCGTGTCCGCTCGACTCCTCAGCGTCCTTCTCGTGGTGGCGCTCGCCCCGGTGGCGGGTGCCGCCGAGGATCCGCTCAAGCCCTGGCTCCAGGCCCGCGTGCGAGAGCACATGGCGTACTTCGCCTCCCCGCCGCCCGTGACGGCGGACGCCCCGGCCGTCGCCGGCGTGTCCGCGCTCTGGCGCGAGCGCCCCGCGGGCTACGCGGGCCTGCCCCACTTCACGCCCCCCACGTCGCTGGCGCCGCTCATCCGCGCGGTGGAGGCGGGCGTGGTGAACATCACCACGGTGGGCCCCGGCGCGATGGCGGGCGCGGTGAAGCGCTCCACCGGCTCCGGCTTCGTGCTGACGCCCGACGGGCTCGTCGTCACCAACAACCACGTGGTGGCCAACGCGCAGGGCCCGGCGGTGAACCCCACCGGCCCGGGCGTCACGGCCGGCAAGGACGGCCCCCGCGAGGTGCCGGTGCAGCAGGTGTCCGTGCGCCTGGCGGACGGCCGCGAGTTCCCCGCCGAGGTGGTGGGCCGCGACGCCTCCACGGACGTGGCGCTGCTCAAGCTGAACGGCGCCGGGCTGGGCACGCTGCCCGCCGTATTCCTGGGGGACTCCGACGCGCTGGAGGTGGGGGACTGGGTGGTGGCCATCGGCAACCCCTTCGGCCTGGACCACTCGGTGGCGCACGGGATGATCTCCGCCAAGGAGCGCGTGCTGGGCGTGGGCCAGTTCGACGACTTCATCCAGACGGACGCGCTCATCAACCCCGGCAACTCCGGCGGCCCGCTCTTCAACATGAAGGGCGAGGTGATTGGGGTGAACACGGCCATCATCAGCGAAGGGCAGGGCATTGGCTTCGCGGTGCCCATCAACCTGGTGAAGGACCTGCTGCCCAACCTGCGGGAGAACGGGAAGCTGGAGCGCGGCTGGCTGGGCGTCGTCATCAACGAGGACGGCGCGGACCCCACCGCCACCGCGCCCGTGGTGAAGGACGTCTACCGGGGCAGCCCCGCCGCCCAGGCCCACATCCGCCCGGGAGACCGGCTGGTGGCGGTGAACGGCCGGCCCATTGGCAGCTACCTCCAGCTATTGCGCAAGGTGGCGCTCCTGGCGCCGGGCACGGAGGCGAAGCTGACGCTGCTTCGCGACGGCGGCACTCAAGAAGTGGCGGTGCGGCTGGTGGCCCGGCCCGCGCAGGAGGCCACGGAGGGGCTGTCCAACCGGGGCGGCAGCAGCGCGAACGACCTGGGCCTGGTGCTGCGGGATTTGACGCCGGAGGTGGCCGCGCCCCTGGGCTACGAGGCCTTCCTGGGCGCGCTCGTGTCCGGGGTGCTGCCGCGCAGTCCGGCGGAGCAGGCCGGCCTGCGCGCGGGCGACGTCGTGATGGAGGTGAACCGCCGCCGGGTGAAGGACACCGCCGCGGTGAAGGCCGCCCTGGAAAGGGGCAGCGCCGGGGCCAGCATCCTCCTGCGCGTCCAGCGGGGCGACGCGCTCCAGTACATCGCCATCGCCCGCTGAGCCCCGGGGCCGTCCGCGCTACTTCGCGGCCGCGTCCTTGCCGTTGAGCCACAGGCCCATCTGGTTGCCGGTGCGGCCCTCGGTGACGAGGACGGCCTCGATGCGGGCGTTGACGCCGTAGGTCTTCCCGCCGCCCTTCTTGGGCAGCGTCCACACCGACTGCGGCGTGAAGACGACCTGCGCGCGCACGCCCCGGGTGCTGAAGACGCGCTGGAAGGTGCCGCCGTTCCACATGTCCGGCGCCGTGCCGCTCACCACCAGGTAGTTCATCACCGGGTTGCCCTGCGCGTCCGTCTTCTTCGGCGCGCCGTGGGACAGCCCGTACTTCCCGCCCGCGAAGAAGGGCGTGATGTTGATGGTGTACTCGTTGGTGCCCGGGTTGAAGTCGCCGGCGGACAGCATGCCCGCGTCGTCCTCGGTGATGATCATGTACAGGCGCTTGCCCGTGTACTTCTTGCGGAAGGACTCCGCCTGCTGCTTGCACTGCGGATCCACGAGCGCCCCGTCACACTCGCCCACGTACTTCTCCAGGAAGGCCCCCAGCCCCCCCAGGGGCTCGGACTCGTCCCGCAGCTTCGCGAAGCGCGAGTCCACGTCGGCCAGGGCGAGCGTGGGCACAAGGAGGGCAAAGGCGGCGGCCAGGATGCGATTCACGGCGGGAAACTCCGGAAAAAAGGGGGGAAGGACAGCCCGGTGATGCTGCCACCGAGGCCGCGCTGGGGGCAGCGCTTTCCCGTGAAACGGGACATGGTGCGTCATGGTGCGTCAGGGTGGATGTAGGTGATTATTTTGCCTACATCATGCCACCGTGTAGTTTGCCCCTGTCCCCACCTGTTTCGGAGCCCTCCCCGCATGAACACGCAGCCCCAGGAACGCCGCTCCCACCTGCGCTTCGACAAGATCTTCACCGTGTACCTGTCCACCCAGGACGGGATGATGCGGGGCATTGGCCGCAACATCAGCGCGCGGGGCATGTTCATCGAGGTGCGTGACTCGCTGGGCCTGGGCGAGAAGCTGAAGGTGACGTTCGCGGGCGAGGACGGCACGGAGATGACGTGCCTGTGCGAGGTCCGCTACCAGGTGGCGCTGGCCTTCGGCCGCAAGGACGGGCGCCCCGGCAACAGCCGCGGCGTGGGCCTGCGCATCGTGGCCTACGAGACCCTGGATGACGCGCCGCTGCTCCTGGTGGACCGCGAGCGGGTGATGCACTGAAACACCACGGGGCACGGCCCTTCCCCTGGAAGAGGGAAGACACCGTGCCCCGGGGGGCGACGCGAGGGAGCTGGCTTCTCAGCCGGTTACTGCGAGAAGCCTTCCAGCAGGTAGTGGGCCTCGATGCGCTTGAGCGCGAGGATCATCGCGGCGCAGCGGCTGTCCACCGGCTTGCCGATGCAGTACGGGCGGCTGTCGTGCATCTCCGTCTTGCGCGGCTGGTTGCGCGAGATGTCCCGGATGATGCGGTAGTTGCGCTTCATGGCGCGCTCGAGGCGCTGATCGACCTCGGCCTCGCTCCAGCGCTCCATGCGCTTGTTCTGGATCCACTCGTAGTAGGACACCGTCACGCCGCCGGCGTTGGCGATGATGTCCGGGATGAGCTCGATGCCGCGCTTCTGCAGGACGCGGTCGGCCTCCGGAGTGGTGGGGCCGTTGGCGCCCTCCGCGATGAGCTTGACCTTGAGGCGCTCCGCGATGTCCGCGGTGATCTCGCCGCCCAGGGCCGCGGGGACCAGGATGTCCGCCTGCACGTCCCACAGGTCCTTCTTCTCGATGCGCTGCGCGCCCGGGAAGCCCACGACGGAGCGCTTGAGGTTCTTCGGATCCGACACGTACGCGGACAGCGCGTTCACGTCGATGCCGTCGCCGTTGAAGATGGAGCCGTCGGCGTCGTTCACCGCCAGGAGGCGCGCGCCCATGTTCGACAGGATGTTGGCGGCGTGGCTGCCCACGTTGCCGAAGCCCTGGAGGACGAAGGTCTTGCCCTTCACGCTCTCGCCGCGGTCGGCGTAGTAGTCCTCGATGCAGAACGCGACGCCCTGGCCGGTGGCCTTGCCGCGGCCCTCGGAACCGCCGATGCGCACGTCCTTGCCCGTGACGATGCCGCGCAGGTTGTGACGCTCGCGCTCACCGTCGGAGAACTGGCGGTAGAGGAGCGCCATGATCTCCGGGTTGGTGCCCACGTCCGGCGCCGGGATGTCGATGTTCGGCCCGATGAGGCTCTTGAGCCGGTACATGAAGCGCAGGGTGATGGCCTCGATCTCCTCGCGGCCGTACTCGCGCGGATCCAGCTGGATGCCGCCCTTGCCGCCGCCGAACGGAACCTCCGCGATGGCGGTCTTCCAGGTCATCTCCGCGGCCAGGGCCTTGAAGAGATCCAGGGACACCTCGCGGTGGTAGCGCAGGCCGCCCTTGTACGGGCCACGGGCCTGGTTGTGCTGGACGCGGTAGGCCTTGAAGCGCTGCGACTCACCGGGGACCAGCTGGTACACCAGACCGTCCGGCAGCCGCAGGTGGCCGTGGCGGATGGCCACGTCCGAGCCCAGCAGGGCGCGGCCGTTGAGGATGAGGTTGCCGTTGGCCAGGCGCTCCAGGCCTTCGGGGTTGCGCACCTGCGTGACGGACAGGTCGGCGAAGGACTTCGCCGCCTCCGCGGACAGCGGCACGAGCCGGTCCTTGAGCTTCGCGGTGACGTAGAAGATGTGCTCGTAGTCGGGCTCTTCGAGCTCCAGACGCACCCGCTTGTCCAGGCCGATGAGATCCGCCGCGAAGTGGAAGATCTCCATCGCCTCCGTGTAGATGGTGCGCTTGGGCGTAGGGGCCGGGGCGCGCATGAAAGTCTCTTCGCTGGCCATGATGGAACGTGCTCCTTGAGGGCCCACCCCAATTGGGGGCCACTGGAAAGCGGCGCCCTTATGAGCACAGGCGCCACGGGGATTCAACCAGTCTGGCGCCAGCCCATTTCTCCATTTTGTGGAGAAAAGTCGCGGGCTTAGGCGACGCGGTGTGTCACCCCACCGGATGCACCGTGTCATGCGTGTCATGCCTTCTGGGGAATAGAAGCGGGCATGGGGGCGGGGGCTTGAAGATCCCCGGAGAAACTCCTTGCCGGGTCCGGAGGCGGGTGGTACTTACGCGCCACTTTCGGTGCGCCGACATAGCTCAGTTGGTAGAGCAACTGATTCGTAATCAGTAGGTCTCCGGTTCAAATCCGGATGTCGGCTCCAAGCAGAAGAAGGCCGGTTGCCCCCGTGGCAGCCGGCCTTTTTCGTTTTCGCGCTCTCCTACGGCCCCGACCCGAGCAGTTTCTCCGCGGCATCCCACGCGGGGCCATTCTCTGGAGTCCGCGGGGGGAGCCGCTCGCGGGCCGTGCGCCTGTCGGCATCGAGCGCCGCCGGCTCCGCTCCCGCCTCCAACAGCAGTTGCATCATGGGGACATCGAGCTGGCTGGCTGCACGTCCCAGGGCCGTCATCCCGGAGGGCCCACCTGCTTCATCGAGGGTCCGCGCCGCCCCGCAGCACAGCAGCAGCGCGGCCATCTCGTGGTCCCGCCTCTCCACGCACCAGCGCAACGGTGAGTCCCCCTCCGCGCCCACGAGGGTGGGGTCTGCTCCAGCGGCAAGGAGCAGGCGTGTGGCCTCCCGCTGATCCCTGAAGAGCGCCATCAGCAGCGGCGTGGCGTCATGGTGCCCGTCCCAGGCATCGACGGAGGCGCCCTGTCGCAGCAGGAGCACGAGCGCATCCATCGAGCCGCCCGCCTCGAGCTGCTCGATGGCTGCGTGCAGCGGGCGCCATTGGGTTGCGTCCGGCCGCAGGGCATCCGGGTCGGCGCCGCCTGACAGCAGCGTGCTGAGCTGGGCCAGGTCGTTGTTCTCAAGGGCATCGAAGAGGGGGTTCGCCATGGTGGCTGCTCAGAGGTTCGCCATCGGGTGGCCGGGAGCGCAGTTCACTGCCGCGAGGGCTCGGCAGGCCTGGAGCCCGGCCTGGAGCTGATTCATCACGTCCTGGTGGGCTTGGTCGGGCTGACCTCCGAAACACTCATCCTGGATGCGTTGCCGGATCCTCAAGCACTCTTCCACAGCTTGGATGCGCCTGCGGATCTCCGAGCACGGTCGCCTCGCGAGCCTCTTGGGGCTGACCTTGGACGGGCTGCAGCTCTCTCCTGGAATCGAGTTGCAGATCCGGTCCTTCTCTGCCTGCAGTTGATCAAGTACCGCGTCCTCGCACGTCTGGTTGGGATTGCGACGAGGGGCTGCTTGGGGGGCGACCTGGACAGAAGTGCTCGAGGAGGTGGCCTGTCCCGCCCGGATGAGCCGCTGGCGCTCCTCGGGGGGGAGTCGCCAGAACTGCTCGTATTCCTCCTGACTGCGCCAGGGGGCACGGGTCACCGGGTTGAGCGTGTCTTGCCACGGCGCCGCCGTACTGCTCGGCCACAGGAGCACGCCCAGGAAGGCTCCGATGGGCCCCGCCACCCGAGCGACGCTCCCCGCTCCTGAGATGATTCGCGCGCCCAGGCCGACACCGCCCCCGGGCCCCACGGGAACCGACGGGCGCACCGGTGGCAACGGTTCCACTGGCACCAAGGGGGGCGGCCTCACGAGGGTGGGGGGCCTGATGGGAGTGCCAGGGACCTCCGGCAGTATGCGGAACGGCGGAGGTCTCGGCGGCGGTCCAATGGACGTAGGCGACAACATGCTTGCGGCCAGCGGCGCCCCCGGTAGGGATTCCGCGACACCCGACGTGGGGGAAGGCAGAGGTGTGCCAGGCGAAGCACGGGACATGTTGGGTCCGAGCGACATGAGGTCCGGTGCGGCCCGGGACATGTTCTCTTCCTCTTCCCAGCAGCCATCGTGCTCGTCGCAGACGACCCGACGCTGGAGCGCCACCGAGCCTGCGTTAGGGGCCCGCGGCAGCTGGTGCACCTCTCGTACCGCCTTCGAACCGAGCACGGTATCCGCGTGCTGATCCGCCTCTCGCTCAGACGGGTCGTCCGCCGAGACGATGGCCAACCCGCTCTGCGACGCCTGGGGCCGTACGACACCTCCTTGCGACTGTTGGACGACATGCGCCAGCTCATGGGCCAAGAGCCGCACTCCTGTCGTGCTCTCCGGTAAATACGCGCCCCGTCTGAAGACGATGTGCTCTCCAACGGTATAGGCCTTGGCGGCGACCGCACGGGCGGAGGCATCCGCACGTGAGTCATCGTGAATACGCACGCGTTCGAAGTTGAAGCCGAACCGAGGCTCGAAGAACGCCCGGTCGGCTTGTGTCAGGCCTTTCCCAGGTGTCGCGATCACGTCATTTACGAGTGGAGGAGCCAGAGTCCGGCCAGCGTAACCTCCGGGCTCGGCTTGGCGGGACAATCGCTGGCGGTCCTCTTCCTCGCACTCACCGCACTTGCGCTGGAGGATAAGCTGCGCGCGGGAAGAGGAGGCGGGGGCAACGGGATCTCGTGACGAGGCCGCATGGACGCGAAGTCTGGATGCCACGAATCCCCCCTACGGAAATTGGCCGCAAATTGAGCCGCGTCCCATTGCTTATGGGAAGGAAGAGCGGAGTGCCTGAGTATGCCTCGTCAGGTTCCTGACGCTTCGGCGCATAGCGCATACGAAGGGGCGTCGCAGCCCACTCTTGAGTCTGCGCCGAGAGAGATGCCGTGAGTCGCAGTCAAGCGTTTGCGCATGGAGGGCGAGTTGCTGGCAGCAGCGGAGCGCTGGGACGCGTTCACGGGTGAGAGCTCCACCTCCAGGATGAGCAGCCGAAGGATTCGCTCCTTGTCAGAGCGGGGCGTCGTTGGAGCGCTCCGGAGTCCGCGCGGGTTTCTGGGGTGGCAGCAGTCCTTCCAGCCGCACCCATTGCGCGTCCGTCAGCTCTCCTCGGCTCATGCCCTCCTGGCCCCCGCCTTCGAAGGAGCTATCTGCAGACACGTCCTGGGCGGTCCGAATTCGTACGAAAACCAGAAGCCGAGGCTTGTGCGCATGGGCAAATGCGATACCGCTCGCCAAGAGTCCGGCGGATACGACTCCAAGGACACGGGCTGCCACACCGGGGAGATGGTCAAATACCAAGGCAACTTTTCATCGCCAGGTACTGGGCTGGTGATGCGCCGGGTGTTGAGCCGGGCTGGGCCATCCATGATGAGTTCTACGACGTGACCGCGGCGGCAACTGGTCAGACGGCCGCCAAGGCAATCGAATACATCTCCGCATGGAGAATGCGGGAGGGTTTCAACCATGCGAACCTGAAGGTGTGAGTCTCTGCGAATTCAGTGCCAATATTCGCATCTTCATGGGAATCGCCTGAGCGGCCGGCGAAGTGGACTCCGTCTCCTGGCCCTCCCCACCAGCAGCCGATGAAGGATGCGAGAGGGCGCTTTCTCCACAGCCCAATGTCTCTCATGGAGCAATGACGCACCCGGCCAGGGTAATTACAGCGAGGGTGCCTGTTTTCAGGGAGGCGCTGATCGCAGAGGCCCCGTTGAACGTCTCAGGTCAGACGGGCGCTGACTCCCTTATGGATAGGTCCCACACGGGCAGTCATTTTCAGTCAATATTGGTGGTGACAATCCAACTTGCTTTTGGCATGGTCGCCCCATCGACTTTCGTGTGCGGAGTCCCGCAAGGGATTCCAGGGTCAGGGGGGAAACCGATGCGTCAGGAAGTCTCGCTGGAGCCACGGAACACCTGCAGCCATCACGGGCGCGACACCCACCCCAGGCCTCGCCGGGTGCGGTGACAGTCCGCCGCGTCGCGTAATCCCATCATCTGCATTCACAGACGTGCTTGTCGCACCGGCACGCGCGCTCTTCGTGCGCGCGCCGCAGGGCCCTGTCTGCGTTCGACCCGCGGCCTGGGCATTCAATACCCATTGAAGAGGGGAGGACGACTCCATGCCTGCTGCTCTCAGCTATCCGGGCGTCTACGTCGAGGAGATTCCGAGTGGGGTCCGCACCATCACCGGTGTGCCCACGTCCATCACTGCCTTCGTGGGCCGCACGCGGCGCGGGCGCACCCATGAACCGGTGGTCGTCAATGGTTACGGCGACTTCGAGCGTGTCTTCGGTGGGCTGTGGTTGGGCAGCCCGCTGAGCTTCGCCGTCCGGGACTACTTCCAGAACGGGGGCGGGCAGGCCATCGTCGTCCGCCTGGAGAAGGGCGCGTCGCCGGCTGCCTTCGCGCTGGGCACGGTGCCGTTCGTCGCCGCCAGCCCGGGCACGTGGGGCGACAACCTGCGCGTCATCGTGGACTACAACACCGTCAAGACCGGTGTCACGGAGGAGGACAACAAGCTCTTCAACCTCACCGTCACGGACACCGTCACCAACGCGACGGAGAAGTTCCTCAACCTCTCCATCGACCCGAACAGCCCGCGCTACTACCCCAACGTGCTGGCGCAGAACTCCAACCTCGTGCTCGTGGACGTGGACGCGCTGCCGGATCCGGCCCCCCGGCCGCCCGCCTCGCCGGTGGTGAACAACAAGCCGACGCCCTCCGCGCCGACCACCAAGGGCGACGATGGTGACGCGCTCGTCGCCGCCGACTTCACCGGCGACGGCTTCGCGGCCGACAAGAAGGGCCTGTACGCGCTGGAGAAGGCGGACATCTTCAACCTCCTCTGCATTCCGCCGCACTCGTTCGCGGATGACGGCGACGTCGAGGAGGCCCTGGTGACGAGCGCGGCGGCGTACTGCCTGGAGCGGCGCGCCGTCCTCATCGCGGACCCGCCCCGGGCCTGGAACACGGTGGCCAAGGCGGTGACCGGCTTCAACAACAGCAGCCTGCGCAGCAAGAACGCCGCCATGTACTTCCCGTGGCTGATCCAGCCCAATCCCCTGCGCGAGAACCAGCTGGAGGCCTTTGCTCCCAGCGGCGCGGTGGCGGGCGTGATTGCCCGCACGGACACGACGCGCGGCATCTGGAAGGCGCCGGCGGGGCTGGAGGCGCAGCTGGTGGGGGTCCCCAAGCTGAGCGTGCCGCTCACCGACCTGGAGAACGGGCAGCTCAACCCGCTGGGCCTCAACTGCCTGCGCTCGCTGCCGGCCGCCGGCCGCGTGGTGTGGGGCGCCCGGACCTCGCGCGGCAACGATCTGCTGGCGGACGAATGGAAGTACCTGCCGGTGCGCCGGCTGGCGCTCTACATCGAGGAGAGCCTGTACCGCGGCATCCAGTGGGTGGTGTTCGAGCCCAACGACGAGCCGCTCTGGTCGCAGATCCGCCTCAACGTCGGCGCCTTCATGCAGAACCTCTTCCGGCAGGGGGCCTTCCAGGGCGCATCCCCGCGCGAGGCGTACTTCGTCAAGTGCGACCGGGAGACCACCACGCGGGACGACATCAACCGGGGCGTGGTCAACATCATCGTGGGCTTCGCGCCGCTCAAGCCGGCCGAGTTCGTGGTGCTGAAGCTGCAGCAGATGGCCGGTCAGAGCGAGGCGTAAAGGAGACACCCCATGGCCCAGTTCAGCGTCAACGCGCAGCGGTTTGATCCGTACAAGAACTTCAAGTTCCGCGTGAAGTGGGACGGCAAGTACGTGGCCGGCGTGAGCAAGGTCAGCGCGCTCAAGCGCACCACGGAGGTGGTGAAGCACCGCGAGGGTGGCGACCCCAGCAGCAGCCGCAAGTCCCCCGGCCGCACCGAGTACGAGGCCATCACCCTGGAGCGCGGCGTCACCCACGACCGCGAGTTCGAGCAGTGGGCGAACAAGGTGTGGAACTACGGCTCCGGCCTGGGCGCCGAGGTCTCCCTGAAGGACTTCCGCAAGGAGATCATCATCGAGGTCTACAACGAGGCCGGGCAGCTGGCGATCGCCTACCGGGTGTTCCGGGCCTGGGTGTCGGAGTTCCAGGCGCTGCCGGACCTGGACGCCAACGCGAACGCCGTCGCCATCCAGCACATCAAGCTGGAGAACGAAGGCTGGGAGCGCGACTACGCGGTGGTCGAGCCCACGGAGCCGAGCTTCCTGGAGCCGCCCAACTCCTGACGCGGTGACGGGACATGCGCTCGCTGACCGCTCCAGAGCTGCTGGGCGCCTGGGAGGCGGGCCATCCGCACGCGGGGCCCGGGCGCGTGCTCGCGCTGCTGTGCGCGGCGTTCCCGGACACGCAGCCGGAGGAGCTGGCGCGGCTGCCGGTGGGGACGCGGGATGCGCTCCTGCTGGCGGTGCGCGAAGGCACCTTCGGGCCGCGCGTGGTGGGGCTGGTGCCATGCCCCTCCTGTGGTGAGCGGGTGGAGCTGGCCTTCGAGGTGGGGGACATCCGGGTGACACCGGAGCCCCCTCCGCCGCGGGCGCTGGAGGTGGTGCGCGCGGGGTACGCGGTGCGGTTCCGGCTGCCGGACAGCCGGGACCTGGCGAGCCTGCCCGGGCTGGACGCGGACAGGGCGCGGCAGTGGCTGCTGGGGCGGTGCGTGCTGGAGGCCAACCGGGAAGGAGCGGCGGTGAGCGTGGCGGAGCTGCCAGGAGAGGTGGTGCTCGCGGTGGCGGAGGCCATGGAGCTGGCGGATCCGCAGGCGCGGGTGGAGCTGGCCACGGCCTGTCCGGCCTGCCGGCGCGCGTGGCAGCCGGTGTTCGACATCGGGGAGTTCTTCTGGAGGGAAGTGGAGGCGTGGGCGCAGCGCACGCTCCACGAGGTGCACGTGCTGGCGCGGGCCTATGGCTGGTCCGAGGAGCGCATCCTCGCGATGAGTCCCTGGAAGCGGCAGTGCTACCTGGAGATGGCGGCGGGATGAGCGACTACTTGAGCCATCTGGTAGGCCGGCAGCTCAGCCCCGAGGCGGGAGTGCAGCCCCGGATCGCGTCGAGGTTCGCGCCGGGGGACCTGGTGCCCGAGCAGGGCGCGGCCCTGGTCGAGGGCATCGAGGAGCAGGAGTCGCCGGGCGTCGCGCCGCGGCGCGCGGGCCGTGCGGCCCCGTGGAGCACGGTGTCCCGGGCCCTGGCCTCATCCGAAGCGGAGCGTCCACCCGTGGCCCCTCTGGGACGGGAGCGCGGGGCGAGTGCCTTGGAGCCGGACCCCGGGCGCGCCGCGAGCGAGGCCCTCTCCGTGCCCCCGGTGGTGGCCCGTGGGCTGACCTTCGAAGTGCCGGTAACGCCAGCGCGCGCGCCGGACAGCGCTGCTCCGGCGCGGGCCCCCGTGTCCTCGAGGGAGGCGCAGGGCGAAGGGGCTCCCGCGCCGCTCCCCGGCGCGAGCGCTGAAGGACCGCGAGCTGCCGTGAGGCCGGAGCCCGAGCCGCTCGACGTGCGTTCCATGCCGCGTGAGGCCGTGAGCCCCCGGCGCATCGCCAGCGCCCTGCGCGCGGACGAGGCCCCGGCCACGTC
>NZ_RAWL01001130.1:0-442 GCF_003668885.1 Corallococcus sp. AB049A
GTGATGTTCAGCTCGGCGTCGGCGATGGCAACCAGGTAGCGCAGCTGGGTCAGCGTCATGGGCAGGCAGGCGGCGTGGGGCGGAGGTCCACTCTAGGGTCAATTGCCGTCACCAGCTTATAACCAAAGGTTGTTTAAGAAAGGTATCTGGTCATTACCGGGCGTCATATGCCGGCGCTACGGTCAGCCGGCAGCCGCTGGCCTGAACAGCCAGCCCTCCCCCTTCGCCCGCCGAAACCCGGCGCGGCCCCGTTTCCGGAGCGCTTCCATGGCCCTGTACGACTCCATCCTCGACACCGTCGGCAACACCCCCATCGTCAAGCTGCAGCGTCTGGCACCGCCGCAGGTCAGCGTTTACGCCAAGGTCGAGTCGTTCAATCCGGGCGGCTCGGTCAAGGACCGCCTGGCTTTGGCGATCATCCTCGACGCTGAAGCGCGTGGCC
>NZ_RAWL01001131.1:0-441 GCF_003668885.1 Corallococcus sp. AB049A
ATGTGGACGAGAATGATGTGCTGCAGGTGGAGGATGAAGGTGACGAGCCTATGGACGACGAGGATGACGACTTGGGCGATCTGCCTGAACGCAGACCAGAAGAGGGGGAGGACGAGATCATCTACGAGGACAACTCTCTGCAACACTTCCCCGCACACAATGGGTCCGTATTTGCTGTTGCCGCACACCCTACTGCTTCGATAGCTGTCTCTGGCGGCGAAGACGACTTGGGATACATCTGGGAAATCGAGTCGGGCAAGGAGATCGTGAAGCTCACGGGACACACCGATAGTGTGACGAGCACTGCCTTCAGCCACGATGGAGAGCTTGTATCGACTGGAGGCATGGACGGGAAAGTCAGGATATGGAGGAGGGTCGGAAAGGAGGACTTCACAAGATGGGAGTTCTTGACTGAACTTCAGGGCCCAGACGAGGTTATGG
>NZ_RAWL01001132.1:0-441 GCF_003668885.1 Corallococcus sp. AB049A
GGGGAAGCCGTCCGGGATTACGATGGCTGGCTGGTCGTCTCCCTTCTCCTGTTGGGAGAAGGTGGCCCGGAGGGCCGGATGAGGGTCGGTCGGTTGGCCAGATCGCGCCATCCGACCCTCACCCTTTCGCGCAATGACGCCGGCTGACGCCGCCGTGAGCTCAAGCCCTCTCCCAATGGGAGAGGGAAGTGGAGCGGGGGAGGATTTTCATACGCGTCGCAAGCGCCTAAATGCCCGGCATGACCCACTATACCGACAACCTCAGCCAGCTCGGCGCCCAGACCGCCGCTCCGACCAGTCCCGAGACGGCGGTGCTGGAGCGGGTGCCGAACCCGCATGCGGATACGCTGTATCTGGCCCGGTTCACGGCGCCGGAGTTCACCAGCCTTTGCCCGGTGACGGGCCAGCCGGACTTCGCCCACATCGTCATCGACTATGCGC
>NZ_RAWL01001133.1:0-443 GCF_003668885.1 Corallococcus sp. AB049A
ATTTCAAATAGAATCGAATGCAAGTATAGATTCAGAACTTCGTGGACCAAACTTAGAAGAAAAACCGTACTGTTTCGGGATTTAACAAGGCATTTTTAGATAATTCTTTGTAATCTATCCGTCACGTATCTGTAATGTGAAGTTTCTAATATGCATCGGGCTCGCATGACACTGTAGTTTAAGCTATCTCATAAGAAGAGGAAACTTGTGACCAGGTACCAAGAGTTTGTGATTTATCCAAATCTTATGTCCATATCAAACAAACAGAGAAGTAAGTAAGTAACACTTTATTGCACAGAAAATAAACCAATACAGACAGGTGATACACTGAGAAATCCAAAGTACAAAGGCGGACTTATCCCTTTAAGGGATCTCTGCCAGCCAACCTTTAAATGGGAGAAAGCAATTAAGAACAGCAAAAAAGTGAAGTTGCAAAAGAGAGG
>NZ_RAWL01001134.1:0-441 GCF_003668885.1 Corallococcus sp. AB049A
TGCCAGTACCGCGTAGATCGCGGCCAGGCCCAGCGCGCATAGTGCCAGCGTCATCGGTTGTTCGTGCAGCATGCCTGCCTGCAACGAGAATGCGACCAGCGGCGTGCCGAACACCAGGCTGCCATCGATCAGATCGCGCCGGCTGGCCGGCTGGCGGCGCGCGTACAGCAGCGGGATCAGCAGGTAGAACACGAAGAACAACAGCAGGAACGGCTCAGTGCTGCTGAACTTGTCCGGTACGTACTGCAGCACGCCCCAGAAGGTGCCGATGCCGAAAGTGAAGGCGAAGCCCAGCAGGTTCAGCGCGCGCCAAGGGCGGAACCAGGCGATGGCGAAAATGCCTGCGTTGAGCACCGCGTAATAGCTGAACAGCCCCACGTGATTGCCGCTGCCGGCGGACAGCCACAGCGGTGCCATGAAGCCGGCCAGGATGCCCAGCAC
>NZ_RAWL01001135.1:0-441 GCF_003668885.1 Corallococcus sp. AB049A
CCTACAAGTGCTGAAAGACCAGTTGACGCATACTCATGGTAAGTCTATCCGTTTTCCACCCGTTGAGAAACTGTTCGAAATTTTGTGCTAACTCTTCCCTTCCCACAGGCGAATACCTCGAATGGATCGTCATCGTCCTCATCGCCGCCGAAATCGTCGTCGCCGCCATCAACATCCTCGTCGACTTGTACGCCGGTGTGGACTAGATCTAGGAACCGATCGTTGCATCCATGTATCCTGCTCAGAGAACGGAAAGGATCATTAGGTACGGACCGCTGTTACCCAGAGTGTGCAGAGGTCGTTCTTGTGCTGTACACGCAGAAGTGTGCGTGGTGGAGTGGGCTGCGGGTGGGCTGCTACATAATAATCTAATACCAAAGAGCCCACGAGAGTGTTGTTTGTACAGGAAAGAGAGAGACAGAGAGGGAAGGAAGGAAGTAC
>NZ_RAWL01001136.1:0-441 GCF_003668885.1 Corallococcus sp. AB049A
ATCACCCCGTCGTCGGCCAACGCGTTGCCGGCGAACAGGCCCAGGGCCAGCCAGATCAGGTTCTTCATGCGCACAGCGTACATGCCCAGGCAGGCATCGCGCTCAGCGTTCGCAGTCCCGCGACAGGCGCGCGTCGATGCCACGCTGTTCATTGCTGATGGCGGTGCGCTCACTCTGCAGCGCGCTGTTGTAACGGCGGTCCAGTTCCCAGCGGCGGTCACGCAGGCGCGCACAGACGTCCTGCGGCGGCAGCGCATGGCAGCTGTCACGGACCAGCACGCTGCCGGCCGGCACCTGCACGCCGACGCCCACCGCAGGCGGCCGGTAGCCTGTGCCTTCACCGATCGGCGCACCGACCGGCGTGCCGAAGCCCGGGCGTGGACCGGGATGGACCGCGCCGTGGTGCCCGTGCGGGAGCCACACGCTGGTCCACAACGGGAC
>NZ_RAWL01001137.1:0-441 GCF_003668885.1 Corallococcus sp. AB049A
GTCTATGTATTCTAGGTTGTTCACGAGCTCGAAGGGCGACTTTGCTTTGTTGAGGAGGTCCTTTTCGAACCGCATAGCTGCGGTCACGTCGCCGTTGGCCCTGATTCGCTCAAGGGCTTCCGCTTCTTTTCCCGCAGCAGCATAGCCGGCGATGGCAAGCTCGTGAAACTTTTGCATGATGTCGAAGCAGACTGCGATCCATGTTGAGACGATAGCCGCTCGAAATGCCCCAGCTCTGTAGCTGGACACTGCTTCCCGAATGTAGTTGCGTGCACGCTCATTTCTGCACTGGAGCACTAGCTCGTCCAAGTCATAAAGCGGCGAGGTCATTGGCGCTTCCGTCGTCTGAAAGCCCTAGTATCGGGCGTGTCTGCGAATTCGCCAAAGACTGCGATAGCTTTGGTCGAAATGCTACGTATAATCAGTGACTTAGAACCGTTA
>NZ_RAWL01001138.1:0-441 GCF_003668885.1 Corallococcus sp. AB049A
GTATTTGATGTAGGCTGACGGTGCGCACTGCCGAATGTCGGTCTTTTTTTTTGGTGTCGGTCTCGTTTGGTTCGTCGGCCTGCTCTGATTTGTCGGCCTGCTCTGGACTGTTGGCCTGCTCTGGGCCGTTTGTCGGCTTTGAGTCTCGTGAACTGTTTCCATGGTTGCTTGTCGTTCGCCTCCAGGGCGTGGCTCACTGGGAGGCATCTTCCGCTTCACTCGTTCGTTAATGTGACCGCAGCTATATTGAGAGATAGAGTTTGGAATGAAGAAGGTCGTTGGAAGTAACGTCACAGTCCTTGCGATCGCTTTGAAGGGATTGTAGAGAGGGATAGAACGGTGTAAAGTTGGTTGAACCTATTCACGCTTCTCTCGATGGCACCCTCACGCTCTTGTACTCTTGAGCAAACTGATACCAGAGCCGATGAGGCGAGTGAAATA
>NZ_RAWL01001139.1:0-440 GCF_003668885.1 Corallococcus sp. AB049A
CACGGTGTGGATCGCCTCGCGCACCACGTCGTTGCCGCGGAACGAAAACGACACGTTCGACACGCCGCCGCTCACCTTCGCGTACGGCAGGTTTTGTTTGATCCAGCGCGTGGCTTCGATGAAGTCCACCGCATAGTTGTTGTGTTCCTCGATCCCGGTCGCCACCGCAAAGATGTTCGGGTCGAAGATGATGTCTTCCGGCGCAAAGCCGACTTTGTTGACGAGGAAGTCGTAGCTGCGCTTGCAGATCTCGGTCTTGCGCGCATAGGTGTCAGCCTGGCCTTGCTCGTCAAACGCCATCACCACGGCAGCGGCGCCGTAGCGCTTGATCAGCTTGGCGTGGTGCGCGAACTGTTCTTCGCCTTCCTTGAGCGAGATCGAGTTGACGATCGCCTTGCCCTGCACGCACTTCAGACCCGCCTCGATCACGTCCCATTTTG
>NZ_RAWL01000114.1:0-21511 GCF_003668885.1 Corallococcus sp. AB049A
TCCCCGGCCAAGCCCGCCCCGAGCGGTGCCCTGGCCCTGGGAGGCGCCGTGGCCCCGGCGCCCACGCAGCTCATGGAGAAGTCCAAGAAGGAGCTGACGGACGACAAGGGCATCTCCGAGGGCGGCAACACCTTCGAGGTCTACAAGCCCAACGCCTTCACGGAGACGGCGAAGGACAACCTGTCCACCTTCGCGGCGGACGTGGACACGGCGTCCTACTCCATGGCGCGGCGCTACCTGCAGCAGGGCCAGCTGCCGCCCACCCACGCGGTGCGCGTGGAGGAGTTCGTCAACTACTTCAAGTACCGCTACACGCCGCCGGAGGAAGGCGCCTTCACGGTGCACCTGGAGGGCGCGCCGTCCCCCTTCAACGCGCGCCGCCAGTTCGTGCGCGTGGGCGTGCAGGGCAAGGTCGTCTCGCGTTCGCAGCGCAAGCCCGCGCACCTGGTGTTCCTGGTGGACACCAGCGGCTCCATGGCGTCGTCGGACAAGCTGCCGCTGGCCATCGAGTCCATCAAGGTCGCGGTGAAGAACCTCAACGAGAACGACACCGTGGCGCTCGTCACCTACGCGGGCTCCACGCGGGACGTGCTGCCCCCCACGCCCGCCACGGACGTGAAGAAGATCCACGCGGCGCTGGACACGCTGGTCGCGGGCGGCGGCACGGCCATGGGCTCCGGCATGGAGGCGGCCTACAAGCACGCGGTGAAGAAGGCCGCGGCCGGCGTGGTGTCCCGCGTGGTGGTGCTCACGGACGGTGACGCCAACATCGGCCCCAACCTGAGCCCCAAGGCCATGCTGGCCAGCGTGCAGAAGTACGTGTCCGAGGGCGTCACCCTCACCACGGTGGGCTTCGGCATGGGCAACTACCACGACTCGCTGATGGAGCAGCTGGCGGACAAGGGCAACGGCAACAGCTTCTACGTGGACAGCATGAAGGAGGCGCGCAAGGTCTTCGAGACGCAGCTGACCGGCACGCTGGAGGTCATCGCGAAGGACGTGAAGTTCCAGGTGGAGTTCAACCCCAAGGCCGTCAGCCGCTACCGCCTGATGGGCTACGAGAACCGCGACATCGCGGACAAGGACTTCCGTGACGACAAGGTGGACGCGGGCGAGATTGGCGCGGGCCACACCGTGACGGCGCTCTACGAGGTGGAGCTGACCGGCGACGCGCCGCAGGAGCTGGCCACGGTGCGCATCCGCGCCAAGGCGCCCAACGGCACGGAGGCCAAGGAGCAGGCCTTCCCGCTCACCCGCGCCAACCTGAAGCCGTCCATGGACGCGGCCTCCTCCGACTTCCGCTTCGCCGTGTCCGTGGCCGCCACCGCGGACATCCTCCGCTCCGCGCCCGCCGCGGAGGGCTGGAGCCTGGGCACCGCGCAGAAGCTGGCGGAGGGCGCCGTGGGCGGTGACGCCGATCGCACCGAGTTCGTCCGCCTCATCGGCCAGGCCCGCGCGCTGATGAGCGCGTCCGCCAGCGGCCGCTAGACAGTACCCAGCACGACACACCGGGGAGACGCGCAGCAAGGGGGGCCCTGCCCGCCACCGGGATGCACCGGTGGCGGGCAGGGCTTTTTCAGGGGTGCTTCAGATGGTGGTGATGACGGGGGGCGTGGTGGTGGTGAAGAAGTCGGTGAACTTCGCCACCCAGTAGGTCCCCGACTTGCCGCCGATCTTGCACGCCTTGGTGCCGGAGGCGCTCAGGTCGGTGCCGTTGGCGGAGATGTTGGCGCCGCCCGTGAGGATGCTGCCCGTCATGTAGTCGCAGTAGATGTCCGCGTTGCGCGTGGTGGAGAGCGTGGTGGGGTCCACGGCGCGCACGGCCATGACGGTGGCGGCCGAGCCGCTCCAGCCGTTCTTCATCGTGAAGCCCACCGCGAGCCCCATGCTGGAGCCGGAGAGGGACACCGTGCCCGGCGCGGCCAGCGGAACGGTCTGGACCACCACCGACTGGCCCGTCGTCAGCGTACAGCTGGCGCCGCCCGTGCGGGTGATGACGATGTTGTACTGCGGCGGCGAGGTGGTGATCTGCACCGTGGTCGCTTCGTAGTCACAGCCCTGCGAGGACGCCGTCGTCAGACGCGCGCTCTGCTGCGACAGCTCCGCGCCGTCCTCCGCTTCCGGACCACCACAGGCGGAGAGCGCGAGGGCGGAGCCAAGGCACACCACGGACGTCAGCTTGTTCTTCAGCATGGAAATTCCTTTCCTTTTTTGGGAGGGGGAAGGCCCGAACGCTAACAAGTCTGTCTGACAGGACCAAGACACAGAGTCCTGCTTGTCCTTGACGCGGAGCGACGCGTGTATAGTGCGCGGTATGAAACGACCCGCTTCATTGCAGAATGCGTTGGTGTTGGCCCTGGCCTCGCTTGCCTGTGGGGCATGCGGAGACTCTGCCTCGGGTGGGGGCGTGCCGCTGGGTTCCGAGCAGAAAGGGATTGCGACCTTCTACGACGCCACCGGTGAGGGCAACTGCAGCTACGACAAGAGCGGCGACCTGATGGTGGCCGCGATGAACCGCGAGCAGTACGCAGACAGCGCCGCCTGTGGCCAGTGCGTGGACATCGTGGGGCCCAAGGGCAACGTGCGCGTGTTGATCGTGGACCAGTGCCCGGACTGCGACAAGGGCCACCTGGACCTGTCACGCAAGGCCTTCGACAAGATCGCCGAGGCCAAGGACGGCAGGGTCAACATCACCTGGACGCCGGTGTCCTGCGACGTGGCCGGCCCGGTGAAGTACCACTTCAAGGACGGCAGCAACCCGTGGTGGACGGCCATCCAGGTTCGCAACCACCGGCTGCCCATCCAGAAGCTGGAGTGGCGGCGCGACGGTGATTGGAAGTCCCTGAAGCGCGAGAGCTACAACTACTTCGTCACCGACTCCGGCGTGGGCGAGGGCCGCTTCCAGCTGCGCGTGACGGCCTCCGACGGGCAGCAGCTGGTGGACTCCGTGGAGAAGGTGCTGGACGACGACACGGTGGACGGGGCGGAGCAGTTCGCGCCCCAGAAGTAGGCACGCCCTTCTTCCACCCCGTCCGTCACGGCATCAGAACGTCATGATGGACGGGGCCGTCTCACTGGTGAAGAAGTCCGGGTAGCTGGCCACGTACGTGTTGCCCGAGCCCGTCTGCCCGTAGAGGGTGCCATTCTTCGTGCCGGACACGGTCAGCGTCGTCCCGTTGGAGGCGATGGACAGGCTGCCCGAGTAGATGGAGCCCCGGCCCAGGTACACGGACAGCCCCGCGTACCGGACGATGTCCAGCGTGTCCGGAGCCACGTGCCGGATGCCCAGGGACTGGGGCGAGCTGCCGCTGACGCTCGTCTTGTACGTGTAGCTCACGGCCACGCCCAGGTCGTTGGCCGCCAGCGACAGCGTGGGCGCGGTGCCGGTGGAGGTGCCCACCACGACGCTGCCCGCGCCGTACGCGCAGGTGGCGTCCGCCGCGCGCGTGACGGTGACGTTGTAGACGGGGGGCAAGGTGCCCGGCTGCGCCGCGGACGACACGGTGAAGGTGCAGCCCTGGGAGGTCCCCGTCACCAGCGCGGACTCCTGCGTGGCGAGGCCGTCCTCCCCCTCCACACCAGCGCCACACGCCGTGAGGCCCATGACGGCGCAATGAGAAACAACAGACTTGAGGTTCAGCATGGCATTGCACTCCAGGGTTGGGGTGAACTGCGCCAACCCCTTTAAAGGGCAATGCCAGACATGCAAACAGTTTAGCGCCGCAGCATACCGCGCAGCAGCTCCAGGGCTTCGGTGACGCCCTGCCAGACCTGGAGCGCCTTGATGCCTTCGCCTTCGCCCTGCACGTTGCGGCGGGCGGCGCGCTCCAGGGGCAGCAGCGCGCCCTCCACCAGTTCAATCTGCCGGCTGAGCTCCGCCGGTGAAGGGCCGTTCGCGGCGCGCTGGAGCGACTCCGCCGGAGTGGGCAGGGACACCGACACCGGCCGGTCCGCCAGCGCCGTGATGGCCTTGGCCAGCTGCGCCATGTACGGGCCGAAGTCCGGCGCGGCGGCCTGGGGCATGGGCGCGTTGCGCAGCGTGGGCGCCTCGTCCGCCTGGGTGGCCACGCGCTCGGTGAGGGCCTTGAGCAGCTGCGCCAGGTGCTTGAGGTACGGGGCCAGGTCGGTGGCCGGAGCCTGGGGCTGAGCCGGAAGCGTGACCTGGGGCGCCGGGACGGAGACCTGCACCGGCGGCTTCTGGGCGGCCTCGCGGCCCACGCGGGCCACCTCCAGCACGGCCTCGCGCAGGGCCTCCAGGTGCGGGGCCACGGGCGTGTCGCCGCTGGGGGCGTTCACCTGCGCGGCGGCCTGCACCACCGCGTCGCGCACGGAGCCCAGCTGCTCCTCGATGGCGCCCAGCTGCCCGGTGACGCGCGCCACGGGGTCGTCCTCCTTGCCCCCCATGCGCTTGACGCGGGCGAAGCCCTGCTTGATCTCCTCCCAGCGCTTCGCCTTCTCCGGCGTCAGGCGCCCGCGCATCTCCGCCAGCTTGAGCAGGTTCTGCTCCGCCGCCGTGGTGAGCGTCTGGGATTCACCTTGGTAGTGGTCGTCGATGCGGCGCTCCAGCTCGTCGTCCGTCATCGCGGAGACGACCTTCTCCGCCAGCTTGCCCATGTTGCGGTAGCTGCCCTGCAGCTTGAACGGAGGCTCCGTGCGGAAGCGCTCGTCCTGCGCGGCGGACGCGATGTACTGGAGGTTGACCTTGAGCAGCACCTGCTGGACCCGGAAGAGCCGCTGGAAGACGGCGATGATCTCCTGGAGCTCCGCCGCCGCGTAGCCGTGCTTCAGCTCGCCAGAGGGGACGTCCTCGCCCTTGGCCATCCGGATGAGGCGGTGCACGTCCTGCGGGTCGCGCGTGGCCAGCGGCGCCAGCACCGGGTTGGAGGTGAGCGCGTTCTCCAGGTAGCTGAGCGCGAACAGCTCCTCCTTGCCGTCCAGGATGTCACCCAGGTTGTAGGTGTCCGCGCGGTTGGCGAGCATGTCCGGGATGCGGAAGCGCTCACCCGTCTCCGTGTACGGGTTGCCCGCCATCACCACGCAGAACTTCTTGCCGCGCAGGTCATACGTGCGCGTCTGGCCATTCCAGACACCCTCCACGCGGCGCTGGCCGTCGCACAGGGAGATGAACTTCTGGAGCAGCTCCGGGTCCGTGTGCTGGATGTCGTCGAGGTAGAGCATCACGTTGTTGCCCATCTCGAAGGACAGGTTGATGCGCTCCACCTCCTGCCGCGCGGTGGCGTTGGGCGCCTCCGACGGATCCAGCGACTTCACGGAGTGGCCCAGCGCCGGCCCGTTCACCTTCACGAAGGTGAGGCCCAGGCGGCTGGCCACGTACTCCATCAGCGTCGTCTTGCCGTAGCCCGGCGGCGACATGAGCAGCAGCATGCCCATGCGGTCCGTGCGCTTGCCCTCGCCCGCCGCGCCCAGCTGCTTGGCCAGGTTCGCGCCGATGAGCGGCAGGTACACCTCGTCGATGAGCCGGTTGCGCACGAAGCTCGTGAGCACCTTGGGCGTCAGCTCCTCCAGCCGCAGCTTGCGCCGCTCGCGGTCCAGCAGGTCGCGCAGGTACGCGCGGTAGGCCACGTACGCGGGCACGCGCACCTGGCGGAACTCCCCCAGCCGCGACAGGAACTCGTCCAGGCGCAGGGACAGCTTGCGCTCCTGGATGCGCGGGTGGCTGCCCAGCAGGCCCGTGGCCTCCGTGGCGGTGAGGGCGCCCGCCGTCTCGCGGTCCAGCTTGCGGTCCGTGACGAGCACCACCGCCGTCTCCAGCGCGACGTGGGCCGCGTCCCCGGGGCCGCCCTCGCGCTTCACCAGGAACGCGTCCACCCAGGCGCGTGCGATGCGCAGGCGCTCCGGCAGGTTCTTCTCCAGGCCGCGCAGGTCGTCATCGAACGCGCTGCGCGAGCCGTGGCGGTCCAGGTGCGCGAGGAAGGCGTCCTTCAGCGCCAGGGCCTCGCGGCTGGTGGTGAAGCGCGGGCGGTCCACCGCCAGCTCCTCCGCCAGGTAGCGGCCCGCCTGCCGTCCCTCCGCGGGCGAAGCCGCGAGGCCGTGGCCCTGGAGGAACGCGAGCACGCGCTCCCCCAGCTCATCCCCCAGCGCCACCAGGTCCGAGCCGATGTCGAACGCCTGCCGCAGCCGCGCGAGGCTGCGCGCGCGCCGGTGGAACACGCCCCGGAGCGCGTCGTCCGTGTCGAACGCCCAGTACAGCGCGGCCCAGGCGCGAGGCACCGGGGCGAAGCGCAGGAGGCCCGCGCCCTGGTGCAGCGCGAGCAGCTTCTCCAGGAGCGCCGTCGCGTCCGCGTCATGCACGCCGCGCTCGTAGCCCTCGTCGAAGCGGTCCGCCGCGTACGCGCGCACGCGCTCCATCAGCTGCCCCTGCGCGCCGGCCTCGTACAGCGCCGAGAGCGTCAGGCCGCCCTTCCCCTCCTCCGCGTCCATCAGCAGGCCCGCGGCCAGGTACTCCGCGCGGTACACGTCGCGCGTCTCGGAGACCAGGTGCTGATCCCACAGCTCGCGGTACTTCAGGAGCTCCGGGTCCTCCAGCTTCTGCGTGTAGTCGGAGCCGGTGAGCTGGAGGTACAGCGCGCCGTCGCGCGGCACCAGCGTCAGCTCCAGCGGCTGGGTGTTCACGTGGAAGCGGTATTGCCCCAGCTTGATGAGGCCTTCGCCGCCCTCGAACAGGTCCTGCTTGTCGCGCAGCGCGCGCAGGGCGTCCTGCTTCGCGGACTTCACCCGCGACAGGACTTCATCCGCGCGCACGCTGTCCTGGAGCGCCAGCAGCTGTTCGGCCAGCTGCCGCAGCTTGAGGATCATCGCGTCGGACGCGAAGTAGGCGTTGAGCTCGTCGTCCGCCTTGAACGACTTCGCCCGGCGCTGCACGCCCTGGAGGATGCGCTCCGCCGCGCCGAAGAGGCCCGAGGCCCGGCGCTGCCGCTCGTCCACCAGCGCCTGCTTGCGAGCGCCAAAGGCCTCCAGCAGCTCCTCGCGCTTCTGGGTGATCTGCCCCAGGAACTCGTCGAACTCGCCGAAGCGGCCCTCCAGCTCCTCCAGCAGCACGGTGAGCCTGGAGAGCGCCTCGTCGCACTTCTCCGGCGAGTCCGCCTGTGACAGCGCGTTCTCGATGCTCTGCCCCAGCAGCTTGAACTGCGCGCCGAACTCCGCGCGCTTCTCCTTGCCGGACAGCTCCTTGCGCTTCGCCTGGAGCCCCGCGCGCACGCGGTTCAACCGGCTGAACAGCTCGGAGATGCCCTCCAGGATGCGAGCCCGGGCCAGCGGGTCGCCCACCTGGAGCCCGCCCACCACCTCGCCCAGGACCTCCAGGCCCTGCCCGGTGCGATCCACGTCCTCGGCCAGCGGGGCCATTTCGGCCGTGGTCGTCAGAGGCTCCAGCCGCTCCAGCAGCCCATCCAGCCGCGAGGCCAGGGGCTGCAGCGCCTCGCCCTTCTGGAGGAAGTCCACGCACGCGGTGCTCACCGCGTCGGACGCGGCCACCACGGCCTGCTCCAGGGCGTCCACGCGCCCCAGGTCCATGTAGCGGACGTCCTTCAACGTAATCAGGTGCCCGCGGTGCCGGCGCAGGTCCGCCAGCGCGCGCATGAAGCCCTCGGCGTCCGTGAGGCCTTCAGGCTGCGAGTTGAGGAGCAGCGTCTCCTGCGCCTGCAGCGCCTGCGCGAGCGACTCCTGCGCGCGCTTGCGCATCGCGAGGACCTTCTCGAACTCGTCGATGATGAGCTCGGAGGTGCGGCGCAGCTGCTCGATGGGCTCCTGGAGCCCCACTTCCGCGTGGGACAGCCAGTAGTACGCGTCCAGCGCGCGCGTGGCCGCGTTGACCAGGTCCTCGTAGGTGCGGCGCGTGGGCTTGTCCGTCTTCGCCACGCGCGGCAGCGTCAGCGCGTCGCTGATGCCGCGAACCAATTCCGCGTTGCCCACCTTGCCCAGGTAGCCCGGCGCGGGGGGCAGCTTCGCCGCGTGCTCGTCGGAGACGAACGGCGTCTGCCACACCTGCATGGGGTGCACGCGGGTGGGCTCCTGCGACGTGGCGCGGAACACCACCAGCCCGCCGTCCGCGAAGAGGCTCATGCCGTTGGCCTGCAGCGGCGTCTGCACCTCCTTGCGCACCAGGTTGTACGGGAAGAGCACGTACGCGCCGTCATCCCGGCGGTGGAAGACGTAGAGCACGTCCTCCCCGTTGGGCGAGCGCACCGCCTGGTGGAACTCCATCCCCTCCGACGCGCCGTCGAAGACCTTGTAGTCGCCCGTCTGGAGGTAGTAGCCGCCCGGGAAGACGATGCCCTGGTCCTCCGGCAGCCGCACACAGGACTGGCCAATGGCGTCGATGCGCACCACGTGCTGCGTGCGCGAGTTGAAGACGAGGTAGCGGTGCGCCTTCTCCCGGAACGGCAGGATGCGCAGGAGGATGAGCCCGCCCACCTGCGTCCAGGCGAACTCCGCGTCGTCCAGCGACTGGTCCGGGTCGTCCACCGGCTCGCTGTAGATGCCCAGGCCGGTGGTGGTGTTGTCCTCCACCTTCACGGTGAGGTCGCCCTTCACCGTCTCCACGAAGACCTGATCCAGCACGTTGACGTGCGGGTGCTGGCCCAGCACGTACTGCTCGCGCGTGGCCACCGTCCACTCGAAGTCGTGCGACGGCGGGTAGACGTGGTCGCGCTCGCCCTGGTTGTCCACGTAGGTGGCGCGGCCCTCCACGTCCACGTTGAAGCGGAAGACCTTGAGGTCGCGCGCGGACTGGCCCGTCTGGAACACCGCGAGCAGGCGCGAGTCCCGGCGCCGCAGCTGCAGCAGCTTCGCGTCCTTGTAGTACTTGTACAGCTCGCCGAAGTCCTTCACGAACCGGGGGTCCGCGAGGAAGCCGCCGGCCTCCGTGGGAGGCACGGCGGACAAATCAAACCCCTCGGCCGTCTTCTCGAAGCGGTGCAGCGAGAAGACGTCCGAGACGTTCGTCTCCTTCTTCAGGCCGATGAAGACGTTGTAGCCGAAGAGGAGGTACTTCCCGACGCTGACGATGTCGCGGGGGACGCAGTTGTTCTCCGTGCGCACCCGCTCATTGCCGATGACGGTGAGCTCCGTGCCGCCGAACAGCGCCTTGCGCCGGGCGTTGAGGTCGTTCGCCTGGGTCGCCAGCGCGTCCGCCTGGGAGAGGAGGCGCGCACGGATGACCTCGTAGCTGCCGCCCTCCAGCGTCGCCTCGCCCCCGGGCGCCTGGGCGCCCGGGGTCTTGGTGCTGTCAGTTGCCATGGATGTTCACCGGAAAGGGATTGCGATTGGCGGGAGGCTTCAGCCCTGCTGCTTCTGCGCGAGGGCCGCGGCTTCCGTCTGCACCAGCGCCTTGATGCCGGCGGCGGTGCTCTCCGTGGGGCTCACCGACATGCGGTTGAGCAGCGCCGCGACGGCCAGGTTCTGCGCGTCGTTGCTGAGGCCCGGCTTGGAGAGGATCTCCTTCAGGTCCGCCGGCAGGTCCTTCTCACCGTTGAGGTAGCCGCCGAGCGCCTTCTTCAGGGCCTCGCCGTGGTCCAGCGCGCCGTCCACCGAGCTGCCGAAGGACACGGCCTTGATGAAGTTCTCGAAGAACTTCCCGTCGCCGCCGACGATCTGGAACTTCGCGTTGCTGAACGCCTGGCCGAGCACACTGGCCTGGGCCTGCGCGATGTCCTTGCGCACGTTGATGGCGGCCAGCTCCACGTCGCGCTCCTTCTGGAGGCGCAGGCGGTACTCCTCGTGCTCGCGGCCCACGCCGTCCAGGGCCTTCATCGCGGTGGCCTTCTCCGACAGGCCCCGGGCCTCGGCCATCAGCTTCTCCTGGATGGCGTTGGCCTCGGCGAGCAGCTTCTCGCGCGTGGCGAACGCTTCCGCCTCGCCGCGCTTGTGGATGGCGCTGGCTTCCGCCTCCTGCACGCGGGCGTTCGCCAGGCCCTTCTGCTCGGAGCCCGCGGCCTCGGCGAGCAGCTTCTCGCGCACCGCGGACGCCTGCGCCTGGCCCTGCTTCTCGATGACGGAGGCCTCGGCCTCCTTCACGCGCACCTGCGCCATGCCCAGCTTCTCCGTGGCGACGGCGTCCGCCTCACGCACGCGCACGCTGGCCAGGCCCGCCGCGGCGGACTCGGCCTGGATGCCTTCGGCCAGCCGCATCTTCGCCTTGGCCTGCTTGTCCGCGGCCTCCAGGTCGGCCTCGGCCAGGGTCAGCTTCTCCTTGGCGAGGAACACGGAGATCTTCGCGCTCGCTTCCGCGGCGGTGACGTCCTTCACGGACGCCTCTTCCGCGTGCGCCTGGGCGGTGATGATGATGGCGTCCTTGGTGCGCCTGGCGTCCGCCGTCACGCGCAGGTCCTTGATGTTCTCCTCTTCCTGGGCGACGGTCTTCTCCACCGCGATGCGGGCGCGGACGACGTCCGCGATGGCCTTCTTCTCCGTCTCCAGCGCCTTCTCCTTCGCGATGCGCTGCAGCTCCGTCTCACGCTCGCGGTTGATGGCCTCCAGGGCGCGGTCCTTCTCCACGCGCTCGGTCTCCACGCCCACCACGCGCTCGCGGTTCTTCTGGGCCACCTGCACCTGGCGCTGCTTGTTCTCCTCGTTGATGGCGATCTCTTCTTCCGCCTTGATGCGCGCCAGCTGCGCCTTGGCGAACTCCTCGCTCTTCACGCGGTCGGCCTCGGCCGTCTCACGCGCCTGGATGCTGTCGATCTCGCGGCGCTGCTTGGCGGCCGCCTCCTCGCGCTGACGCTCGAGGGCGAAGATGGCCTCGTCGGCCTCCACGTTGCGCTTGGTCACCGCCATGCGCTCGGACTGGCGCAGCTCGTTGGTGAAGACGTTCTGCTCGGTGGTGAGCTGGGTGATCTTCCGGATGCCCTGGGCGTCCAGGATGTTGTCCTTGTCGAGCATCTCCACCGGGGTCTGCTCGAGGAAGTCGATGGCGCAGTCCTCCAGCATGTAGCCGTTGAGGTCGCGGCCGATGGTCTCCACCACCTTGTCCTTGATCTCATCGCGCTTGGTGTAGAGCTGCTCGAAGTTGAAGGACTTGCCGACGGTCTTCAGGGCCTCGGAGAACTTGGCCTCGAAGAGGTTCTCCAGCGTCTCCTGGTCAGAGGCGCGCGCGCAGCCGATGGACTGGGCCACCTTGAGCACGTCTTCACGCGTCTTGTTCACGCGCACGAAGAAGGTGACCTTGATGTCCGCGCGGATGTTGTCCTGGCAGATGAGGCCTTCCTTGCCGCGGCGGTCGATTTCCACCGTCTTCAGCGAGATGTCCATCACCTCCGCGCGGTGGACGATGGGCAGCACCACGGAGCCGGTGAAGGTGACCGTGGGCTCCGCCTTCAGCGTGTTGACGATGAGCACCTTGCCCTGATCCACCTGGCGGTAGAACTTGGCCACGCTGACGAAGATGCCGAAGAAGATGACGATGGCGACGAGAGCGATTGCCGCACTGGTGATGGGATCCATGGCCTATCCTGTGAAGTCCGTTGGGCGGGCCTTTTTCCAAGCACTCGGGGTCCCCCGCGAAAGCCACCCGGTGCCGATTGTCGCGCCCGTCCGGAAGGTGCCGGAGGACGCCAATGTTCATCGCTGCGCGCGCGCTCGCGCGATGGCCGCTGCCTTCAGCGGATCACGCAGCTGCTCCATTTCCTGGGGCAGGAGCCAGTCCACCGGCTCCACCTCGTACACGCCCCGCTCCGCGTCGTAGCCGAGGATCAACGCCGGCTGGCCGCGCTTGAGCTGGTTGGGCTTGTCACAGAAGACGTTGAGGATGAGGCCCGCGGCCCCGTCGTCGAAGGTGGCGTGACCGTCCTTCGCCGTCACGCTGCCGCTGGAGATGGTGCACACGCGGCCCATCAGCGCCTCGCGGCCCGGGGCCTTCTTGGCGATGAAGATGGGGCGCAGGGGCCGCACCGCGATCCCGCTCGCCACCGTGGCCACCACGAAGCAGCCGAGGCCCAGGCCCGTGCTCACGAGCCACGAGGGCAGCATGGAGAGCAGCGAGTGCGTGGCCTGTCCGCTGAGCAGCGACAGCGACCAGGAGAGGAACACCACCAGGCTCACCGACACGGTGACGGGGATGCCCCCGAAGCCCAGCGCCGCGAGCAGGCCGGTGGCGGCCTCCGCGTCGTGCAGGTGCGAGTGCCCCGCGTGGCCGACGTCATGGCCCCCGAGGGCCTTCGCGCCACCCTCCAGGATCCCCGAGGTGGCCTTGGCGCCGCCCTCGAACGCGCCGCCCATCGCCTTGGCGCCGCCCTCCAGGGCCGAGTCGCCATCCAGCATGTCGATACCCGCCGCGCCGATGATGACGCACAGCCAGTACGCCAGCACCACTCCGAGGAGGATGGTGAAGATCGCGGTCGGGAACGCCAGCAGGGCGGCGAGGAAGGTGGTCATGCCTCGGGAATAAATTTGGAGGTGGGAGTCGCAACGAACTCTAAACGACTGCACCCATATCCGAAAATGCCACCCGGGCTTTTCCGGTTGCCTGCTCTCCATGCCTCCAGGGGGCAACCGGATTGCCGCCCCGGCGTAGGCTGCGCACTACAGGGAGGCGATGTCCTCCCACGCCACCGTCTCAGAATCCGAGCCCCCCCAGCCCGCGAGCCGCCACGGAATGACCCAGCTGGAGCGGCTCCGGCAGAGCGGCCACCGGAGGCTGGGCACGATGAAGCGCGGCTTCCGCTACGTGGACGCGCGGGGCCGCGCGGTGTCCCACGCGGAGCGGGAGCGCATCAACGCACTGCGGCTGCCGCCCGCCTGGACGGACGTGGCCATTTCGCCCAAGGCCTCCGCGAGGCTCCAGGCGGTGGGCAGGGACGGCGCCGGCCGCTGGCAGTATCGCTACAGCGAGGCGCACACGCAGAAGCAGCGCGATGCGAAGTACCAGCGCATCGTGGGCTTCGCGCAGGCGCTGCCGAAGATGCGGCGGCAGGTGAGCAAGGACTTGCGCAAGCGCGGCCTGGTCAAGGACCGGGTGCTCGCGGGGATGCTGCGCATCCTGGGCACCTGCTTCATCCGGCCAGGCAGCGAACGCTACGCCGAGGAGCACGGCAGCTTCGGGCTGGCCACGCTGCGGGCGCGGCACGTGAAGGTGCATGGCGACACGGTGGTGTTCGACTACCCGGGCAAGTCCGGCGTGCGGCAGCACCGTGAGCTGAAGGACCGGCGCGTGGCGACGCTCGTGCGGCAGCTGCTGAAGGTGCCCGGGCGGGACGTCTTCAAGTTCGTGCTCGACGACGGCGCGGTGGTGGACGTGCGGCGCCGGCACATCAACGAATACATCCAGCAGGTGATGGGCCCGGGCTACAGCGCGAAGGACTTCCGCACCTGGGCAGGCACGCTCATCTGCGCCTGCGCGCTGGCCAGGGCCCGTGAGCGCGTGAAGGAGGACGGCGACAACGGCCCGGTGAAGAAGACCGTGCTCAAGAAGAGCATGGTGGCCGCCGTGCGCGAGGCCTCCGAGCAGCTGGGCAACACACCCGCGGTCGCGAAGGCGTCGTACATCTACCCGTCCGTGCTCGTCCTCTTCGAGAGGGGCCAGGTGGTGGACCGCTACTTCAAGTCGGTGGATGAGCTGACGGCGAACGCGGGCGAAGGCATGCACTGCTCGGAGAAGGCGCTGTTGCACATGCTGGGCAAGTCGAAGGGTGCCGTGAAGCAGGCGTCCGTGTAAGAGTCCCGAGGAGGAGGCATTCCCTGGCACCTTTCCTCGGCCCCAATCGCGCGCGGGTCCTCCAATGGCTGCGGGCCCCCGGCGCGGAGCAGCGGCTGCCCTTGCACCTGGGGCGTGGCAGTCCGACCGCGATCATCTCCGTGAAGGAAGGACAGTGGCGGTTGGAGCCGCTGGTCCTCGACGCGGAAGCCAACGCCCGCCGGTACGAGGAGTCCATGCGGACCAGGGGCATGTGGATGCCCGAGATGGAGTGGCCCAGCCTGAAGCCGGGGGAGCCCATCCTCTCCGCGAATTCGCGCGAGGAGTTCATCGCGAAGCTGGAAGCGTTGAACTGGACCTACGGTTGACCGTGCCCGAGTACGTCACCCACCGCGGCGCCCTGCCCCGCGCGGAGCTGGAGTCCCTGGGGGATGCCCTGCTCGGCTCGCGCTTCGTCGCGCGCAGTCCGCTGATGGGGACCTTCCGCGCGAGCCGGGGCTTCGCGTTCATCTTCACGCGCGAGGGCCGCGCGACGCTGGAGGCCCGCTTCCCGTTCCTGTCCGTCTACCTGCGGCGCATCCTGGACGACGACACCGCGCGCGGGCTGTTGCCGTGGACGCAGCGCTGGTTCGGCGGCCGTGACACGCGTCCGCGTCCCAACGCGTTCTATCTGAACCTGCTGCTGCTGGACGCGGGCACGCCGGTGGGGCGCCACATCGACGCGACGCTGCAGGAGCCGAGCGGCGTTCCCAACGCGACACCCGAACACGTGAGCGTGCTGTACCTGCGCGTTCCGCGAGGGGCGAAGGGAGGCGCGCTGCGGCTGCTGCGCGACAACGAGCTCCAGGGCGAGGTGCGGCCCCGGCCGGGCCTGCTGGTCCACTTCCGGGGCAACCTCCAGCACGAGGTCCAGGCCTTCACGGGCGGCCCGGAAGGCGCCCTGCGCGCGAGCCTCGTCTGCGAGCAGTACGCGTTCACGGACGAAGTGCTCGCCCGGCTCCCGGCATTCCGCATCCAGTCCAAGGCGGGCTTCTCCGCCTACCTGGAGGCCCAGCGCGAGCGCGACGGCGCGTCCCCTTCCGTGGGAACGCTGGAGGAGTGAGCGGCCACCCGGGCTGACCACCGCTTGCGCCCACCGGGCTCCATCCCAAGGCTTGAGGTTCAGCTTTCGACTGGGAGGATGATCATGGCGGGCAAGAAGGTGGAGGGTTACGGCGAGACCAGTGAGCAGCGCCAACGGCACCTGGAGAATGATGCGTTCTCCGAACGGGCACCCCAGAAACCCGAGGAGCTGGAAGAGGCGCGCACGGAGCCAGAGGACGGTCATCAGGTGGCCGTCATCCATCCGTTGGATTCGGACATCCCGAACGGCGAGCGCTGAGCCATTCCTCGCGGTGGACTGTTAGGGTCCGCGCCCGCGATGAGCCAGAGCCTGACCCTGCTTGCTGGTCCCGACGCCCTGCGCATCCTCCGTGGGCTCGGCTGCATGTCGTGACGACCCGGTGCAAGGGATTGCTGGGGGTGGAGGACTCCCGCGTGCAGCTCGCGGGCTTCGTGCTGGGCGCGCTGGCGAACGCGGTGAGCCGCAAGACGCTGGGGCTCCACATGGAGCGCGTCGTGTTCCACACCGCCGGAGACACCAGCCCCTTCGCCGGACTCAAGGACCTGCCGTCCGTGCACTGCCCGCTGACCCGCGAGAACCTGCGGCCGGCGCTCATCGCGTCGGGCTCCATCCCGATGGTGCTCGCGGGCGTCCACGACATCCCGGGGGCTCCGCCCGGCACGTACCGGGACGGCGGCGTCGTCGACTACCACCTGGACGTCGACTACGGCACGAGCGACGGGCTGGTGCTCTATCCACACTTCTATCCGTACGTGGTGCCCGGCTGGTTCGACAAGTCGTTCAAGTGGCGCCGCGCGGGGCCGCTCAACTTCCGCCGCGCGTTGATCATCACGCCGTCCCCCGCGCACCTGGCGCGGCTGCCTGGAGGCCGCATCCCGGACCGCGCGGACTTCACGGGGATGAAGGCCGACGACCGGATCCGCGCGTGGAAGCAGGTGCTCACCGAGGGCGACCGCATGGCGGATGAACTGCGCGAGCGGATCGCCTCCGGCCGCATCGCGGAGCACGTCCAGCCGCTATAACCAGGCTCAGGAAGCGAGCCACGTGCGAAGCGTGGCGTAGACCTCCGGGTGGTCGAGCAGGTCCAGGTGATTCGCGCCCGGGATGATGCGCTGGTGCGCTTCCGGGAACCGCAGCGTCAGCTCCGGCAGGGCATGGCGCCCGAGCGCGCTGTCCACCGGGACCAGGCCGTCACCGGGCAGCCGCTCCGCCAGTGCCTTCGCGGTGGTCGCGGCGACCGCGTAGCAGTCCACGCCCTCCGGCAGCGTGAGGCCGCGACGAACATCCCCACCCCACCCGAAGCGCTCGCGTCCCTCCCAGTGCGCGTCGAGCACGTTGCCGAAGCGAAGGTCCGTGACTCCGGCACCGCGGATCCGTCCCAGCCGTGCGAACGGCGCGCTGTACGGGCTGAACTCCAACAGCACGTCCACCCAGCTTCCACCGCGCTCCAGCGGAGAACCGTGATGGGGCGAGCCAAGGCAGACGAGCCGCCGCAACAAGGGGCGCCAGCCATGGCCCGCGCTCTCCGCCGCGAGGCACGCGCTCCGCGCCACGAGCCCACCCATGCTGTGCCCCAGGAGCGTCACCGATTCGAGCGGCACGGGCCAGCAGGACACGAGCTGTTCCAGCAGCTCCGAGAACGCACGTCCGTTCCGCGAGATGTGCAGACCGCTGTTGTAGTGGAGATACACCGGCGTGTAGCCGAGGTCGCGCGCCAGCGCCGCGCCGTGGTCATGCCCTCGCCGGCTCCACTGCAGGTCGTTCATCGAGGAGCCATGGACCAGCACGAGCAGCCGGCGCCCTGCCTCCGGAAGGGCGGCGCGCAGGGCCCCAGGCTCCAGTTGCAACGGCTGTCCGTGGACCCGGAACGCCATCGGGATGGCGAGCGGGTTGCCCTGCTCCTCCAGCGCATCCCCCAGCACCCCGTTCAGCGCGGAGAGCACGGCCTCTCGCTGGGGTCCCGGAGCACTGTCGCCCAGCCACGGTGAGAGCTGCCCGAGCACGGCATCGACTCCGTCCCCGACGTGCCGTGTGACCTCCTGAAGCGTCGAGTAGATCCACCCCGTCACGGCCCGCGCCGGTCGCTCCAGCGGCCTTCCCAGGACGGACGGCCCACTGGCGATGGTGCAGTGCACGTCCCCGACAAGCCCCATCACGCCCCGGGTGGCCTGCACCACGAGGTGACTGACACCCCGCAGGACCTCCGCGTTCTTCCCTGCTCCCGGCGACCGGCTGCTCATGGCTCGTCCCTCCATGGCCAAACCTACCGGACCGTAACCTACCGGACCGTAGGGTCCAGGGTCAAGCCGGGGATCGCCTCAAGCGCTCCAGCTCCTCGCGCAGGGAACGGTTCTCCGCGCGAAGCGTCTGGAGCTCGGTCGACACCGGGCGCAGCAGCTCGTCGAGCTCCGCCTCGGTGAACCGGGGCGTGATGTGCTTGGGGCAGTTCCAGTCGAAGCCCTCCACCCGGAGCACGAAGCCACGCTCGGCCTTCGTGCCCTCTCCGGCAACCTCCAGGCGCTCCATCGTCGCGGGGTCCGTTTCGCGGGTGATGACGGACGCGTGCGCCAGGACCTTCAGGCGGGCACGGTTCGGGTAGTCCACGAAGATGAGCGCGACCCGGTCGTTCCCGCTGACGTTGCCCGCGGAGATGTACTGCTTGTTGCCCCGGTAGTCCGCGAAGCCCAGCGTGTGCGGATCCAACACCCGGACGAAGCCCGGAGGACCGCCCCGGTGCTGGATGTAGGGCCAGCCGTTCGCACCCAGGCTCGCCATGTAGAAGCTGTCACGCTGGGACAGGAACTCCGCCTCGTCGGGCGAGAGCACGTCCGGCGCGTCCCCTGCCCTCTCCATGCGGGCGTAGGCCGCACGGCTCCCGAACTGTTGCTGCAGCGCCTTCACAGCGGGCGTGAAGGCAAGTCTTGCGAAGCGGCCCATGGTTTTCTCCCTCGATGCACTCCGTATAGCCATGGGGCGTGCTGAAATAATCAGCTGGACCGGCAAGACTTCATTGCCAACTCCGCAAGAATCATGGACCAGCTCTTCACGCTTCGAACGTTCGTCGCCGTCGCCCGGCAGCGCAGCTTCACGGCCGCCTCCCGCCACCTGCGCATCTCTCCGTCCGTGGCGACCCGTGCCGTCGCCCAGTTGGAGGAGCGGCTGGGGCTCGCGCTCCTCACGCGCACGACGCGCTCCGTGCGCCTCACCGAACGCGGACAGGTGTACCTGGAGAGCTGCCAGCGGCTGCTGGAGGACCTGGACGAAGCCGAGCGCCGCGTCCGGGGCGAGAACGCCGAGCCCCGAGGCGAGCTCCACCTCGCCGCCCCCATCGTCTTCGGGCGGCTCCACGTCCTGCCCGTGGTCCAGAGGCTGCTCGTGGCGCATCCGGACTTGTCCATCCGCTTGCAGCTGTCGGACCGGAACCAGCACCTCGTGGACGAAGGCATCGACGCGGCCGTCCGCCTGGGGGAGCTGAAGGACAGCAGCCTCATCGCCCTCAAGGTCGCCACGGTCCGCCGCGTGCTGGTGGCGAGCCCCCGCTACGTGAAGCAGCGCGGTGCGCCCCGCTCACCCGCGGAGCTGATCCGCCATCAGCTCATTGACTTCGAGAACCTCAACACGGCGAACGAGTGGCGCTTCGGCGCGAAGGAGCAGGCGGTCCGCGTCCAGCCCCGCCTCATCGTGAACAGCGCGGACGCGGCCATCGCTGCGGCGGAGCAGGGCCTCGGCATCGCGCGCACGCTGTCGTACCAGGTGGCGGACGCGGTGCTCGGGGGGCGGCTCGTCCTGGTCCTCGGGGCGTTCATGCCGCCTCCGGTCCCGGTGAGCGTCATCTACCCCGGCCGCCGAAGCGCCTCCGCGAACGTGGGCGCGTTCGTCCGCACGGCGCGCAGCCACTTCGAGCAGCACCCGCTGCTGCCCGTCGAGGCGTGGCGCCCGGCCAGACGCTGAAAAGCGAAAGGGCCCCGGCGTTTCCACCGGGGCCCTCTCTCTAGTTGCGGGGGCAGGATTTGAACCTGCGACCTTCGGGTTATGAGCCCGACGAGCTACCAGGCTGCTCCACCCCGCGTCACCGTGACGCGGTACTGCTGTTATCACCTTGAACACCCGGGGTCGAAACTTTCATTTCGACCCCGGGCTCTTCAAGTTGCGGGGGCAGGATTTGAACCTGCGACCTTCGGGTTATGAGCCCGACGAGCTACCAGGCTGCTCCACCCCGCGGCGAGAACGAGAGGCTAAGTACCGAAGCCTCTCGTCAGCGTCAACAACTACTTACCAAGCTTGCTGAGCAGATCCGCGAAGGTGCCGAAGCCCTTCTTGCCAGCGCCCTGCGGCTGCTGCGTCTTCTGCCACGCCTCGACCTCGGCGCGCTCCTCCGCGCGGACCGCCGCGGGGATGGACAGGCGGATCTTCCCGGAGGCGTCGATGTCGATGATCGCCACCTTCAGCTCCTGGCCGATGGAGAAGTGCTTGCGGATGTCCGTGCCACGGTCCGTGCCCGTCTCGCTGGCGGGGATGAGGCCCTTGCCACCCGGGAACGCGAGGAACACGCCGTACGGCTCCAGCCGGTCCACCTTGCCCACGACGACCGCGCCCACCTTGGGACGGGGCGCCGCGGCCTGGGCGGCGGCGGCCTGCGCGGCCTGGGCCTGCTGCGCGGCGCGCTCCTCGGGAGGACGCTGGGCCTCCTCCTCGGAGATGCGGCGCAGGCCGATGCGCTTGTCATTGGGGTCGATCTTCTCGACCGCGACCCAGATGACCTCGCCTTCCTTCACGGCGTCGCGCGGGTGCGCGATGCGGCGGTCGCTCAGCGCGGAGATGTGCACCAGGCCGTCCACGCCCGGACGCAGCTCCACGAAGGCGCCGAAGGGCTGGAGCCGGACGACCTTGCCCTGCATGCGGTCGCCCTCCTTGATCTCCTCCAGCGCCTTCTTGAACGGATCCTCCTGACGCGAACGCAGCGACAGGGTGATGCGCTCCTTCTGCTTGGACTTGTCCGGGGAGTTGGGCTGGCCCTCCTCCATGCGGAGGATCTCCACCTCCACGTCGTCACCCTGCTTCACCACGTCGCTGGGGTGAGCAACGCGCGTGTAGGAGAGCTCGGAGACGGGGATCATGCCCTCCACGCCGCCCAGGTCCACGAACACGCCGAAGTCGCGCACGCCGGAGACCTTGCCCTTGACCGTCTTGCCCACGGCCAGGGTCTTGCGCGTCTCCGTGGCCAGCCGGCGCTGCTCGTCCTCCAGCAGCGAGCGGCGCGACAGCACCACGTTGCGGTCGCGCACTTCCGTCACGCGGAACTGGAGCTTCTCACCGATGAACTGATCCGGCTTCTCCACGAAGCGGATGTCCAGCTGGCTGATGGGGCAGAAGGCGCGCGTCTCGCCGATGGCGACTTCCACGCCACCCTTGTTCACGCTGAGGACCAGGCCCTCCACCGGCATGCCGGAGGCGCGGGCCTCCGCGAGCATGGCGAAGGACGCGTTGCCCTTGGCCAGCGCGCGGCTGAGCATGATGCCCTTGGCGCCCATCTCCACGACGTGCGCCTCCAGGCGGTCGCCCACGCCGAAGCGCAGGATGCCCTCGTCGTCCTTGAGCTCGCGCAGCTCGATCATCGCCTCGGACTTGGAGGCGCCGTCCAGCGACACGAACGCGGTGTCCGCGCCCAGCTGGAAGATGGTGCCGGCGACCTTCTCGCCCACGCGCACGCCGCGGCGGCCGGGAGCGCCACCGTCCTTGACCTGCGCCTCGAACATGTCCGCGAAGGACTCGGTCTCCGGGACCTCGTCGTACAGCGGGCTGGGCGGCGCGGGGGCCGGGGTCACCGGGCGCGGCGTCGGAGCCGGCGTGGAGGCCGCGGAGGCCTGCGCGTCGGCGCCCGTCTGCTCCGCGGTCGCGGTCGCCTCGGCGGGCTTCTCACCCTCCAGGGCGCGCGTCTCGATGGAGCCCGAGGCCCGCTTCACGACCACCATGGGCCCGGAGGGACGGCGCTCGCCGCCCCCGCCACCACCCCGGCGCTCGCCGCCACGGCCACCGCCGCGCTCGCCACCGCCGCGGGGCGCGTCGCCCTGGGGACGGGGCTGCGACTGGGCGTCGCGAGGACCGCGATCACCGCGGCCCGGGCCGCGCTTCTCATCGCGATCGCCACGGCCACCGCCGCGCTCGTTGCCCTGGCCCCCCGAAGGGATGCCCAGCATCACGTCGCCAAACGTGGCCTTCGGCTTCTTGGGACCGAAACCGCCAGGACCGCCCGAATTTCCGCCGCTCTTCTCGTCGCTCACTGCCGAGACCTTCCGTTGACGATTTCCGACCCGGGACTTCCTTGAAGTCAGGGCCTCTTGAAAAAGGCGGCGCACTCTACACGCGCGCCATGCCCGGAGGAAGCCGCATACGGCACTCCTCTTCACAAAGGGCCTCCTATCGCAACGGAAAGGGGCCTGTCCTGCATTCCGTTTGAGCTCCCAGGCATTGCCTGGAAGGCAGCCGTCCCGCCGGGCGCCGCGCCGCGTCTACCGGGCCAGACCCAGCCGCCGCCCCACCTTGCGGAAGACGGCGCCCGCCTCTGGGACACCCAGCGCGGCGGACACCGCGAAGTAGACGACCCCGAAGGGCACGGCCGTGGCCAGCAGCCCCAGCACCGGGTGCAGCCGGGGCGGCACCAGCAGCCCCCCGCCCCACTCCAGGTCCACGCCGGGCATGGGTCCCAGGAGGCCCGTGAGCCCCTGTTTGACGGCCAACGC
>NZ_RAWL01001140.1:0-440 GCF_003668885.1 Corallococcus sp. AB049A
TTCCTCAACGGTTTGAGCAAATTTTGTTGATTCTGATAAAAAGCCATATCCTGGGTGAATTGCATTAGCACCAGTGATTTGTGCAGCAGATATGATGCGGTCAATATTTAAATAACTATCTAAAGCATTAGCTTCCCCAATACATATAGCTTGATCTGCTAAATGTACATGCAAGCTTTGCTCGTCCCCTTTTGCATAAACTGCTACAGTTTCAATCCCATATTCTCTGCAAGCTCTTATAATCCTTACAGCAATTTCACCTCTGTTCGCAATTAAACAACGAAGCATTTACTTACCCCCTTTACTTAATACGTACCAAAACTTGGTCGTATTCAACATTTGTGCCATGATCAGCTACTATTTCAGTAATTTCTCCAGCGACATCTGTTGTTACCTCGTTTAATACTTTCATCGCTTCAACATATCCTATAATATCTCCC
>NZ_RAWL01001141.1:0-440 GCF_003668885.1 Corallococcus sp. AB049A
CTCCACGCCGGGCCAGGGCGCAACCTTCTGGTTCGAGATCCCGCTGCTGAAGGTCGCTGGCGACCTGCCGGCGATGGCGCGCGCACCGGCACCGCTGCTGCTGTTCAGTGCCGATGCAACGCTGCAGGCACGTATCGAGCGCATCGCCGCCCACCATGGGCTGCAGGTGCAGGTGCTGGCACAGCTGGATGCCGTGGTCGAGCGCCTGCGCGCTCCCGCGCGGCCCGGACAACCGGCACCGGCATGGCTGCTGGTCGATGCCCGCGCACGCCGCAACGGTGAGGCCACGCTGCAGCTGGCGCTGAGTGAACGTGGTGACGACGATGCGCTGCAGGTGCTGTGGCTGCAGGAGGGCGCACTTCCACAACGCCAGCGCCAGCGCCAGCTGCCCCCGCACTTCGACGATGCGGCCCTGCATGCACTGCTGGCTGCACCGGTCG
>NZ_RAWL01001142.1:0-440 GCF_003668885.1 Corallococcus sp. AB049A
GCCATGAACGAATCGATGATGTAGCTCTGGCCGAGATCCGGCCCGACGTTGCCGATCTGCGAGAGTGCGCAGCCGCCCAGGCCGGCAATACCGGCACCGAATGCAAACGCGTAGCTGTCGACCTTCCACGTGCGCACGCCAACGCAGGCAGCCATCGTGCGGTTCTGCGTGGTGGCGCGCACGAACAGGCCCAGGCGCGTTCGGTTGAGCACCGCCCAGGCGATCGCCACCACGGCCAGTGCAAACAGCAGGATGACGAGCCGGTTGTACGGCAGCACGAGGCCCGGATACAGCGCAATGCCGCCGCTCATCCAGCTCGGGTTCGCCACCTCCACGTTCTGCGCACCGAAGATCGAACGCACGGCCTGCATCAGCAGCAGGCTGATCCCGAACGTGGCGAGCAGCGTTTCCAACGGGCGGCCATACAGATGGCGCAGCAC
>NZ_RAWL01001143.1:0-440 GCF_003668885.1 Corallococcus sp. AB049A
ACCTTCAGGAACGGCACCACGCCTTGCGACTTGCCGTTCGTGCCCTTGATGTGCGAGCCGAGTGCGCGCACGTTGGTCCAGTCGTTGCCCAGACCGCCGGCGAACTTGGAGAGCAGCGCGTTTTCCTTCAGTGCCTCGTAAATGCCGTCCAGATCGTCCGACACGGTGGTCAGGTAGCACGAAGACAGCTGCGAGCGGCGCGTGCCCGAGTTGAACAGCGTCGGCGTGCTCGACATGAAGTCGAACGACGACAGCAGCTGGTAGAACTCGATGGCGCGGGCTTCGCGGTCGATTTCGTTCAGCGCCAGGCCCATCGCCACACGCATGAAGAACGCCTGCGGCATCTCGATGCGGGTTTCGTTGATGTGCAGGAAGTAGCGGTCGTACAGCGTCTGCAGGCCGAGGTAGTTGAACTGGAAGTCGCGCGAGGCATCCAGCGC
>NZ_RAWL01001144.1:0-440 GCF_003668885.1 Corallococcus sp. AB049A
GGTCTGCCCTTGGCGCTGTGCGGCGGGTTCGCGCTGACGTACGAGGTGACGGTAGGCTCCAAAAAATATGCTTTGCGTTGTTTCCACAAAGAATCTCGTGAGCTGGAGCATCGCTATCAGGCGATCTCGTCAAGACTGAAGCAGCTTAATAGTCCGTACTTCCTAAATTTTGAGTTCAATCCTGCGGGCATCCGGATTCAGGGGGGCACCTACCCTACCGTCAAGATGGCGTGGGCCAGCGGGAGCACGTTGGCTGAGTTTCTTGAGGCGAAGCACGCTGACAAGGCGGCGCTGACTAGGCTGCGGGCTGCTTTGATGTCATTGGCTGCTTACCTAGAGCAGAATAATGTTGCTCATGGAGACATCCAGCCAGAGAACCTGATGGTCAGTGCTGATGGCGGCACTGTTCAGCTGATTGACTACGACGGCCTGTATGTGGA
>NZ_RAWL01001145.1:0-440 GCF_003668885.1 Corallococcus sp. AB049A
CGTTGGCGCAGCAATGAACATGGGCGATAGCGTTCTTCGCCATAGTGATGCTGTAGATTTTCAAGGAGCCTTAATATTCGCTGCCAGCCAAGTTGCGCTCCCCAGGCAAGTGGGCCATATGGATAATTCACCCCAAGACGCATGGCGGTATCGATATCCTGTTCAGAGGCCACGCCTTTTTGAAGCGCATCAAGGGCTTCATTGATGATCATTTCTACCGTTCGCCAAATCAGCATTCCTGGGTAATCTGCAATTTGCAGCACTGTTTTGCCCTGCTGTTGCAGGTAATAAATGGCCTTGCGGGTCGCTGAGTCCGGGTTCACCGCTGCAGCAGCAATGGTCACCACCTTGCCCGCCATTTTATCGATCACTACCACCGGGCGTGCCAGTCGTATTGCCAGCGCCTGTGCCGTCTCGCCTTGTGTCTCAATCAATAAAAC
>NZ_RAWL01001146.1:0-439 GCF_003668885.1 Corallococcus sp. AB049A
TCCGTGCAGCGCAGAAGCTCAACGCCTTGGGCGATGCTGCGATCGAGGCCGCTGAAAAAAACTGACGAGCCGGCCTGAGCGCCGGCTTCAGTTTCGGATCGCGTGGCGCCTCGGCTTCCAGCATCCTGACCAGATGCTGGCGGGGATGGACTCCCGCCAGCTGACGGAGATGTACGCATTCGCCCGTATAGAACCGCTGGACCAGCCCCTCCAGGACATGCTGGCCCAGCTGACCGACGTACTGGCCCGGGTCCATGGTAATGAGACCAGCCCGAGGGACTTCCTGCTGGTCCGCGAGGCCCGGCCACCGGTTGATGAAGGTGCGGCCCGCGCCCAGCGGATTGCTGAGCTGTTCCAAGCTGCTGCCGCGAAGAACACGGTCAATTGAGGGTGTGGAAAGAATCCCTACCTCTGCCCGGTTCGCATGTAACGTTTCGCC